>DASXTY010000105.1:0-7154 GCA_036505155.1 Polyangiaceae bacterium
TTTCGTAATTGCGCTCTCCAGCTGCTAGAATCAGCAGGCGAGCCGATGATGGACTCTGGTGTCCTCGGGGGCCTGGCGTGCTGCCTGCTCTTGGTGGGTTGCACGAATCGGACCCACTTCGATTCTAGCTCGAAGCTTGACGAGTTGAATTGCGAGGACGGGGTGACCCTGGGCTTTACTCCGGACGCGCCGGGGCCAGACACGGAACGGTATCGGTGTTTCGCGTACAGCGCCGACCTGCTGGGTGGCGAGCCAATCCGGGGGCTAGTTTGGAAAGAGCCCGAGGGAGATGTCCTCTTACATCATGCGGCCCTCCGAGCGACATCCGAGCTGCGACCCACCGATGGAGCGTTCGATTGCGAGCCGATGCCGGAGGATGCCGTCTCCCTTCACATCTGGGTATCGGGAGGCAGCCAGCTCACCCTGCCCCCCGACGTGGGGATTGCGCTGCCGACCGGCGCGCGCACCCTGATCATCGAAGCCCATGCCTTCCGCCTCGGCTGGGCACCGGCGGGCATGGCCAGTCTGAAGATTTGCCGCTCCGCCACAACGCCCCTCAAACTCGCCGGTTGGTTGGGGCTTCGGGCTCCGGTCCCAGCCATCCGACCCGGAACGGTTGAGACATCCACGTCGAGCTGTCTGCTCTCCGAGCCTTGGCACATGCTGTTTGCATGGCCGCACATGCACCTCGCCGGTAAGGAATTTCATGGGGCGCTGCTGCATGGCACGCTTCGAACACCCACGGTGGACATTGATCCGTGGGATTTCTATCACCAGTTCACCTACCCCATCGATTTGTCAGGCGAAGCCGGTGACGTCATTGAAACCCAGTGCACCTGGAGTAATCCGACTGCCGAATATGTGCTGCCGGGAATCTACACCCAAAATGAGATGTGCACACACGCGCTCATTGGCTGGCCAGCATCCGCCGCTCGTTGCGCGTATCAGTGAACCCGCTCCTCACCCACTCCAGTTCTCTCAGATAAAGCACACCAGCAGCACCATCATACCCCAACCGAGCAGGTCCGGTCGCGCCGTGATCTCCAGAACCAAGTGGAACAGGTAGGCGGCAGGCCAGGCAAAGCGTCGAGTCCTGTGCCACACGAGGAGTGGGCCGATAGCAACTTCGAATACAGCCACCGAGGTCGCAGCAAAAACGCGCCCTGACGGCGTCGCAAGCAATAGATCCGCCAGTGCACCGTGCAGCGCGAGCGGCTGCCGGAAGAGCTCGAGCGTGCGCCCGTCCAACCAGTCGGGCCTGAGCTTGAACAGCCCCGCCCAAGCGTAAATCGAGGCCAAGAACAGGCGCAGCAGCCAATAGCTGGAACGCGGCGCTCGCACCGGGACCGGACGGAGCGCAAAGGCGGCTCCGGCGTCGGTGAGAGCCAACAGCATCGCGGACTCGTACAAGAGGTGAATGGTGAAGAAAAAACCGAACGGATACTGCGCGGCCACCAGGTAGCCCAAAGCTCCGGTGAGCAGGCCGGAAGCACGGGTCCATAAACCCAGCATGAACAGCGCAGCCGCGAGGGTACGAAGAATACAGAGGATCTGAATCACCCAGATCGGCAAGAAGGCCGCGCTGAATCCACCGGTGGGCCAGCCGAGCAGCGGAACCGTGTCATTCAGGAACCACAGATGGAGCGGAGCGAGCAGCGGTGTCGTGCGAAGCAGGATCAGCGCACCAATACCAGCGCGAATCCAGCCGAGCCTCCGAGGATGGTAAGGTTCTTCGTGCACTTGAAAAATCAGTCCGCCTTGGTGCACTCGCGGTGAACGCTGGTCATCCGAACCGGCGCGTCGAGGTTCTTGCGCTCTTCCAGCGTGACGTCTACGCGGCGAGCCTTGCTCAAAGCGCAGGCGAATCGGGTCAGCAGAAGTAAGCGCGAGCGGAGTCGCGGCCCTTGGGGGCCGTGCCGCCAGCTCTCTGAGCCTGCCAGTGCGATGCGCAGGTCCCGCTCCGAGCGCGCTGCAATAGCCGTCGGTGCAATCCACCGCCGTATGCCTCGTTCGTCCTCGGCCGCCGCACGCACGCGGTACGATGCGCTGCGCGCGTACATCGTCCACGCAAGCCAGCCGCTGCCATCGAGCCAGCTGAGCGATGGGATAACCAGACACACCAGCACCGCGGCAGCGGCGTGCAGGATTGTCCACGGATGTCTTCCGGAGCCGTCCACGACCGCGCGCCGCTAGGTGGTAAGGACCCGGTAGCAGCCGCCGGCATAGCAGGAGCACTGCAGGCGCCGTTGGTCCCAAACACAGCGCCCATCAACGCAGACGCCGTTTTCGTAATAGATGAGTGTCGCGGAGTCCCCGCAGACCGAAGCGGGGGGAGCACAGCTGTCGTCGGGCACCCGAGCGCCGGCGGCCCCGGCAGTTTGTGAACTGCCAGCCGCCCCCGCGCTGTTTTCCACGCCACCAGCGCCACTGGCACCAGCATTGGCACCGCAGAGCACCAACGGGGGCTCCACGCTGAGAGCGCTGGACGCACCGGCAGTGCTCGACGCACCCGCAGCGCTCGACGCCTCCAGAGCGCTCGACGCATCCGCACCGCCCGACGAGCCACCCGAACCCAATGAACCGTGCTCCTGTTTACCCGAGTCGAGGGTGCTGGAGACATCCGGCGCGCGCGCCGCGTCCACGCCGCCGGAGGGTGCGATCGCCGACCCATCCGCACAGTTGAAGATGGACATCGGGATCGCCAGCGCGAACGGGAGTCCAGCAACGCGGTGAGCCGCAATCGCCAAACCCCGGAACCCTTGCGACGCCCGCATCATGCCCGCATCATGACAAATATCCCAGACACGCCTGCCGAGGTCAAACGCCGTCCGCGCCGCGACCTCCCGGCTGGAGTCACTGAAGGCCGGCCCTGTGGAAACCCACGGTCGCCGATGTGCACACCAACCCCGCCGGCGACAAGCATCTACTGCCGATAAGCGGCGGTTGGCGGGAGAGATCTTCATGGGGTGCGTCTCGGGAAAGGTGAGCCTGCAGCTCGAGCCGATCTGACCATCGCTCTCGGGGCGACGGTGCGCTAATCGCCCCGGACTCCATCGAGCAGCGCCCGCATTTTTGCTGGTCCACGGATTTGCTCGCGCGTGAAAGCCAATCGAGCGGGGTTTTTCCGTGGTCGTCGCGCGCGAGCGGGTCAGCGCCGTGTTCGAGCAAGACCTCGATGGTTTTCAAGAAGCCGGCTTTCGCTGCGTAGTGCAGTGCGGTCGCCCCGGTGGCAGTCACCCCAAGACGCCTTCGGTCGTTCGCGCGCGCGCCGTGTCGCAACAGAGCTTGGACGTAGTCGGGGTCGTCTTTTCTGCCTTGGTTACCGGTGCAGGAAAGGCGAATCCAATCGGCGGATCGGTCGATTCGCGCCCCCGCCGCCGTCAGCAGTGGCGCGATTTCGGCGTGCAGCACCCAGCGACCCGCCTTGACCCCGGTTGCATTCGCACCGTGGTCGAGTAGGAGCCGCACCATCGCGGCGCTCTCGGCTCGAGCCGCCGAATCCAGCGCGCGGGCGCTTCCGACCAGCGGCATCCCTGCGTGTTCGAACAGAATCTCGAGCGCCTCTACCTGTCCACCGGCCACCGCATGATGAACCGGCGTGACGACCGAAGCTGGGTGTCCTCCTCGATGCGGTCGTTGTCGACCAAGCGGTCGACCGTCGCTTGGCCTCCGATCCGCGCGAAGAGGTCGCTGCCCATGAAGGGGCGAAAGTTGCTCCACTGCATCGGGCTCAAAACTTGAACCACCTGCCCGAGCCCTGGGTCGACGCATGTCTCATCTCGTACAGGTGGAGCTCGCGAGCCGCGTCCACGTGGTGCGGGTCCGCCTCCACGACGCGGTGAAAATCGGCAAGTGCGCGGCGCTCGTTACCGGCGCGTTTGAAGAGCTGGCCACGATACCAGCGCGCATGTGTGTGATACGGGTCTTTTCTTATCGCGTCGGTCAAGACCTTGATGAGGTCGTCCAGCGAGTGCCCCGGCCTCTGCGCCTGGATCCACGCGAGCAGAACGGAATAGTCAGTCCGTTCGGGGTCGTCGTGGAGCGCCTGAAGCGTTTCACGCTCGGCGCCCTCGAGGTCGTTCTTTTTGAGCAACACCTCCGCGCGCTCGAATGCCGCGGCCGCTCGCAATGCCGCCTGCACACGTTGTTGCTCATCGGCGCTAGGGTTGTTCGCGAGGGCGGAGTCGTATTGAGAACGTCGTTTGGCGTCCGAGAGCACCCAGTACGCATGGGTCAAACGCGAAAACACCGTAATGGCCGCGTCTCGAACGTCGTCGAATTCCCGGCCCAGACGATCAGGATGCCACCTTTTCGCGAGGCGGAAATACGACGCCCGAACCTGAGGAAGCGTTGCATTGTGCGGTACACCCAATACCTCGTAATAGGCCCGTTCTGGAGCGCTCGCCCGCGAGATAATCTCCTCTTTTAGGGCGGCCGTTTCCGCCACGCCCGGCGGCAAGCTAGAGGTCGACAAGATGCGCATTCGCACACGGCTCGGCGATAACGAAACGCCCTTGGGGTTGCCCGGGCCCGGCGGTAGTGAACCGGCCCGATGGCCGGCCTGGATCGGATTGAACGGTCGCTTCAACGACGTTCCCGATAATGGCGACTCTGTTCGCAATGACGGCGCTTCGGCGGGTTGTGCACCGAAGTCGAGCTGCCGTGTGATCAGCAAAAAATAGACCATGCATTTGATCAAATTCGGATCACCCAGGTCGCGCTGGAGTAGCGCCTCAAGCGACTGGGCCTTTGCCCTCAAAGCGTCGATGATCGGGCGCTCCTCCCAGCCAAAATCGAAGTATGCAAGCTGAGCCTCGCGGTGTAATCGAAACGGCACCCCTCTCAAGCGTTCGCAGGCGTCCTGAACTCGGTCCAGTGGTTCGTACTTGCGAAGGCCACGCCAAATAGCAGCCAGCGGCCGGCCGCGAGGCCTCTCCTGCCCTCCCCAACGTTTGAGAAAATTCACACCATCATAATAGCCGTAGACTGTTTCCGCCGGCGGCAATGTGAACATCCACTCGAGCTGCCGCTCGACCTGTTCGCTCAACGCCCGTTCAAGCGTGTTTTCATCAACGGCTCCCTCGTCGAGCAACACCTGCCCGTGCAACCGCCGCTCGGCCAGCGCACGGTTGAGCGTGCGATCGTGCGTTCGCGATTGTAGCGTCCCGCTCTGAAGAAGAACGCTGCCGAGGTACGCAACCGGCTCCGGAGTCTTCGCTTTGCAAGCGACGCCGTTCAAGAAGAAGACAGCGCACTTCTTTCCTCGAGGCGCCTCGAGCACCAGAGTCCCATCAAGATGGTGGTCGAGCGCGTAGACCAGCAAATGCGACATCGGTGTGCCTGCCAGCGAACCGGTTGCCGTCGGTGAAGCGAGCTCGGCCATGGAAAGCCAGACTTCGAATGTTAATGCCACTTTACATTCGCGCAATGTGGATAAACACAACGGACCTTCAACCGTGTCACGTCGAACAAACTGAGCAGTAGGTTACACTTCCTTTGCTGCTCGTTTGCTGCTCGCCCGATGCGATGGGAATCACCGTGTGGGTTTCTGCCGCATGTCGCAATGCGACACGTCGAAACCTCAACCTGGGATCGAGGCGAAACGCAGACCGCCTAAGACGACTTCGACCCTCGCTCTGCTCCCCGCTGCGCGCCCCCGGCTCTGTCCGCTCCAACTGCCCGCTTGCCCCGCGCGCGCGAAATCGAAGTCTAAACCGCAAGGACCCAAACGGGTACCTTATCCGACGGCACCTTCTATCTGCCGTACGGTCCAACCGAGGAAAGTCAGAAGAACTACCAGCCGACTGTAGTATCGCGCCCCATCGGCGGCTACTACTGGGTGTTGTTTGCGACCCGGCGCGCCTACGGCTCTCACCGGGAGGCACGAGCGGCGGCATCCTACCGTCCGCTCCCGAGCGCAAGAAGTGTTGGGTCGCCGCCATCGACATCGATCACCAAGGTAAGTTGGATCCAAGTCACCCCGCGTTCTATTTGCCTGGACAGAACCTCACGAGCTCGCGCGCCGGCTGGTTAGATCGTATTCTTCAAACGAAAGGCGGCCCATGTCGCTCGAATCGCTTCTCGTCTGGGTAGTCGTTGGTTTGATCGGTGGATGGCTTGCCTCGGCGGTGGTTGGCGGAGGCTATGGCATCATCGGGGACATCATCGTGGGTGTCGTCGGTGCCTTCATCGGCAGCCGGTTGTTCAGCGCCTTGCACCTTCATGTCCCGTTTGGCGGTCTCCCCGGAAAGGTGCTGGTCGCCTTTGTGGGTGCCATCGCTCTCTTGCTGCTCTTGCGACTGGTACGTCGCGCAAAAAGGGGGTGAGCGGGGGACCACCGCCGACTGCCCAGTTGAGCCCGAGGCAAGTCGATCCGCTGGGTGACGCGACGGGCGCGCTCACAAGCGAGCTATCATGAAGTTTCGGAACTGAGCCCGCGAAGTCCCATGATGAGCCTGTATCGCGATGCTGCCTTCTGTTCGGCGCGAGCTCTCGAATTCATCAATGACCCGCTTTCCATTCAACCAAACCGAAATCTTCTTTCCCTTGGCTCGAATCAGGAACGTGTTCCACCAGCCGATTCGCCTGGAGACGATCGCGGAGGGGGCCGCGAGGTCGTATAGCGCCCCGGTTCGTTTCAGCGGGTTTCCTTCGGTGTTCGTGGTGGAATCGAAGCCGCGCTCGTCGATCTGGATCTCGTGGCCCTGGCTGTCAGCCTCTCGCAGTGGATTCTGGGTGGTCACCGGCGGAACGCGGATGTACACGCCGGAGTTGTCGTCATTGCGCGCGACCCGCCAGTCGACACGGAGAACGAAATCGGCGAAGGACTCCCTCGTGTACCAAATCAGGCCATAGGGGCCGGCAGTTTCGATGACCTCGCCGAGGTGTCGGACCGGCGCGTTACTCCCATCGAACCTCACTGCCGTCCAATCCACCTGCGCCAGCGAAAGGCGTTTGAAGTCCGTCGCGTTGAACACCGCGCCTTCCGCGTTGAACGCAGACGTGTCCAAACGCGCGTTCGCATGAATGGCGCCCGCCGTGCGTTTGGCGAGCGTGAAGGCGGTAAGCGACGGATTGGCTGAACCCAGCGTCGGGAAACAAGCGGGCCCAACCACATATACGTTCCGAGCCTTGCGCAACCTGCCGTCCAGTTC
>DASXTY010000106.1:0-9550 GCA_036505155.1 Polyangiaceae bacterium
CACTTTCGCTCGCCTCATGACCTGATGCCCCATGAGCTCTGAGGGTGGTGCGAGCCCAGCTGCGCGCGTCTGCCTTGCTTTCCCCCTGACGGCCCCCCGACGACGAACGCGGGAAAGGCCAGCCGGACTCCCGCCCCGGGGAGGTCCTTCTTTACATAAGCCGGATCCGCGGGGAATGCGGAGATGTTGTAGGCTGCGGATGGGGATCTGTGGTAGCGAATGCGTCCGCAGCCCGGGATAACCCCAAACTACAATACCGGCCGATTTGCGGTCTGCTCAGACGAGCGGCTCCTGGCCCCAAGACGAGGTTCTCAGAATGGATATTACTGACTGGCTACAAAAATTGATGATCCAATTCGGGGCTCGATGGGTCATGTGGTTGCTGGTCGGGCTCAGCGTGATTTCGGTGGCCATCATGCTAGAGCGCGGATGGTTTTATTTCACCCTTCGGGATGACCTGGGCAAACTGGCGGTGCAGCTGCGCGACTTCTTAAAAAACGGAGACCTAGCCGGCGCTAGGAAACGCTTAGGGCAATCGCCATGCGCGGAAGCGGCGGTGGTCAGTGCGGGTCTCGACCATGCGGATCGCGGCGCCAGAGCCGCCGAAGAAGCGATGGCGGGCGCTGCGGCGCTGCAACGCATCAAGCTTGAGCGGCGGTTGGCGTTCTTGGGCACGTTGGGAAATAATGCTCCCTTCATTGGCTTGTTCGGGACCGTGATCGGCGTAGTCGACGCCTTCGCGGCGCTGGCCAAACAAGACGCCGCGATGACCGCAGGCAAGGCCCAGGCCATGGCGCCTGCCGAGGTGATGGCCGCGATCGCAGAAGCTCTGGTCGCAACCGCAATCGGGCTGGCGGTGGCCATCCCCGCGGTCGTGATGTATAACTGGTTTCAGCGTCATTCGAAGTCGATTCTTGCAAACACCGAGGCCCTCAGTCGAGTGCTTTTGGCCCATTTGGTGGCCGTCGATGCCGGCCTGGCTCCGGCGTTGCGGACCAGCGGCGAAGCCGAGTTCGAACCGAAAAAGGCCAAGGGCTGAGCGGGGCGCTGGAGCTGAGCCATGGCCGGCGCAGCCGAAGAAGAAGAAAGCACCATTTACGGTATCAACGTAACGCCGCTGGTCGACGTTATGATGGTGCTGCTCATCATTATGATGGTGACGGCCCGTATCATCGTGGCCCAAGGAATGCCGATGAAGCTTCCCGAGGCCGCGAGCACCAACGTGGTGCCAAAAATGTTTTCCGTGGACATCACCAAAGACGGTCACACGTACGTGGAAAAGAAACTGGTTAAAGATGGCGAGTCGCTGTTGCGGTTAGCCGCGGACGCGCGCCGCAAAAACGAAGACGTCCGCGCCATCATCCGAGCCGACGCCAAAACGCTGCACCGCGAGGTGATCCATGTGCTGGATATTTTACGCCAAGCGGGTATCGCAAAGATTGCCTTTGCGGTAACTCCGGTGGGCGAACGCTCGACCAAGGACTGAGCCATGGGCAAGCGGCAGTCCCGACCTCGTCATAGGAGCTGAGTCATGGCTGGCGGTGCAGGCGACAGTGAAGAAGGTGCCATCTACGGTATCAACGTGACCCCGCTGGTCGACGTCATGATGGTGCTGCTCATCATCATGATGGTGACGGCCCGCATCCTCGTGTCGCAAGGGATGCCGATGGAGCTTCCCAAGGCGGCGCCCCCCAGCCCGGTCGCTCCGAAAATGCTCACCGTTGACATCACCCAAGATGGCCAGGTTTTCGTGGATAGGCAGCCGGTTGCGAATAACCGGGCCCTGGTGGGTTTGGCTCGGAGTGCGTATAGCCAAGACCAGGATGTCCGGGCCCTCATTCACGCGGACGGTAAGGCCTTTCACGGCAGAGTCATCCGGGTGCTCGATATTTTGCGCCAGGCGGGCATCAAAAAGATCGCCTTTGCTGCAACTGAAAGCACGAAAAAATAAGCCGTGGCCAGGGGCCATCAGCGCCCTAACCCTGACGACCCCCTCGCGCGCGTGCTCGCGCTCGATGCGCAGCGGGGTCACTTCGGAAAGTGGGTCGGCCCGGCCGCCGCACTGCTATTGCATGTGGGGGGGCTGATGGAAGCGCGAAACGCTTCTTTTGCGCTAGCCAACTTTTCCAAGGCGGTGCTCACACATTTTCAGGAAATGCTGAGCCAGGAAATAGAAGTGGGACACGCTCCGATAAAACCGCCGGAGCCCGAACCCCCCAAATCGGATCCGGAGGCCGCTCGAGCACCTCCCGATCGACAGCTTCACCCCTCGGCAGCGACCCCTGTGGCGCAGCTTCCCCCGGTCCTCGCTCAGGCCCCAGATCCCAACGCCCCCATCGATCTCACAGGAGACGGTTTCGTTATGGGCTCTGCACAAACTCCGACTTCCGGCATCGTTTCGGGCGTTGGCGCTCCCCGAGGTTCGGGGGCGGGACCCGCATCGGGATCGGGGAAGAAGCCAGGGGCGGTTGCAGTAGAACCGTCGGTTGATCTCTCTCGGGCAGCAATGCCTGTTTCGCTCGAGCTACTGAGGAACCTGGGTCGAACCTGCGGTTTTCCGCCCGAAGCGACCACAGCCCAGGTTGAAGCAGCCTCGGTTCTGCTCACGGTGAGGGTAGCGGCGGACGGCAAGATAGTGTCCGTATCCGTCATCAGCGAGCGTCCAGCCGGCTACGGGTTCGGCGCTCGGGCCAAGCGCTGCATCCAACGCGCACAATTCCAGGCTGCTCTCGATGTTGCGGGTCACCCCGTGGTCAGCAATACGCCGCCCATTACCTTCAATTTCGAGCTGCAATAGGAGCCCCTGGAGCTTGCAACAGCCCGACATTGCCCCCTTCTTTGGGTTCTGAGCGGCCGCCGCGCTAATCTCTCGGCGAGTTGGATGCGCGAGCGTGTCGAACAGCTGCGAAATATCGAGCTCTTCGCCGGGCTGAAATACCAGGCGCTGGAGCTCATCGCCAATGTGGCGACCGAGGAAACCCACGTCCAGGGCACCCGCATTTTCCAGCACGGCGACGCGGGTGACCGGTTGTATCTCATTCTGGAGGGCAAAGTACGCATCAGCCGAGAGGTTCCCGGGGTGGGGGAAGAAGCGCTGGCAGTGCTGGGTCCGGGACAGGTGTTTGGCGAGATGGCGCTGCTCGACGAGTCCCCGCGTTCGGCGGACGCGCGCGTTCACGACCGGTGTCGCTTGTTGACCATTCCGAAAGACGGTTTTGACGACCTCTTATTTTTGCACAAGGACCTGGCTTACGAAGTGCTCTGGAGCTTCGTCCGGATGCTGGTGGGCAGACTTCGGGAAACCACCGACAAGCTCACCTTCCTTTCCATCAGCGGGCGATTTTGATCTTGGGTGGCGTAGCCCCCTATGTACTGCGCATTTGAATAGCCGCAAGGTTGTTGACATCCGCACACCTGTTCAGTACCTTGGGGGAGTCGGCCCCTGTTCATGCACGCCCTAACCCGACGCCAAGAACAAACCCTGGAGTTTATCCGACGCTCGACCGAGGAGCGGGGATATCCCCCAACCCTGCGCGAAATTGGCGATTACATGGGGATCCGGTCGACCAACGGGGTAAACGACCACCTTCGCGCTCTGGAGCGCAAGGGGTATTTGCGGCGGGAGGACATGAAGAGCCGCACGCTCCGGGTGACGGAGGAGCCACAGCACACGCCCGTGGAGTCCGAGCTGATTGAAATCTCGGTGCTCGGACGGGTGGCGGCGGGGCTGCCGCTGTTTGCTCACGAGAACGTAATCGACACGGTGCGGATCGACCGAATGCTGGTGCGGGGCGGCCGAGATGTGTTTGGGCTGCGTGTGGGCGGGGATTCCATGATCGACGCGGGAATTCTAAGCGGCGATTACATCTTCGTTCGCAAGCAGTCTAACGCGGAGCGCGGAGACATCGTGGTCGCTCTGATCGGTGACGAGGCCACGGTCAAATACTTCTATCCAGAGAAAGACTACGTGCGCTTTCAGCCTGCAAACTCGCAGATGGCCGCCATTTTGGTCCGCGCGAGCGACTTTCGCAGCACCATGTTGCTCGGCAAAGTCGTGGGAGTTTTCCGCCGTATCTAGGCGACCCAGGGAGCGGCACGCCGAACGTCTATCCACATACCGGCTGGAATCTTGAAGACAAGAGGCTGTGGGGCGTGTTGACGGGGTCTTCCGATGGTTGGTAGCGTCGAACACGGAAAAACAGGCCTGGGGCCGGCGACCGTTGCAAGCTGATCGACAGACTTTCGGGTTGAGACGAGCTTGTCAGCTCGCCCTCATGGTTGTTGTTTCCGCATGGGGGACCGGTTGCGGGAACACCCTATATGCGATTCAGGCGAATGCTGCCGCCTCGAAGCTTGAGGAAGCAAAGGAGCTTGGAGCGGAGCAGCTGGCGCCTTACGAATATTATTACGCTAAAGAGCACCTCGAAAAGGCGCAGGCGGAAGCGGCCGACGCAGATTACGGCGATGCCACCTCGCTTGCTTCCACGAGCGAAGACTTCGCAGACAAGGCCATACGGCTGACTCGGGAAGCCCACCGCGGAGCAGGTCGATGAGGCGATGGGCGCGGGCACTGGCGATGACCCTTGTGGTCAGCATGGGGGCATGCGCCAAGGCGCCGCGATTGCGCGGGCAAATTTCGGGACTCGAGCAGAAGACGGAGCAGGCGGAGCGCAATGGCGCAATTCGTTGCGCCCCACGCGAGCTTGCGATCGCGAAGAGCCAACTCGAGTTCGCGACCATCGAGCTGGATCAAGGCTTTGTTTCCAAAGCGCAAGCGCACATTTGGAAGGCGGAACCCAATGCGCACGCGGCGTTTTTTCTCTCGCCGCCTCAATATTGCGCTGAACGCGGCTTTTTCCAGGCGAAACCCAAGCCTGCTCCGGGCGACCGCGATGGGGACGGATATCTGGACCCGCAGGATAAATGCCCCGATGAGCCAGAGAACTTCAACGGTTTCCAAGACGACGATGGGTGCCCCGATGATCCTGACACCGACGGAGACGGGATTCCCGACAGCGTGGATAGCTGCGTGCTCGAGCCCGAAGACAAAGACAACTATCTGGACGCGGACGGGTGCCCCGACGTGGATAACGACCTCGACGGAATTCCGGATGTCAGCGACAAGTGCCCGAACGACCCCGAAGATCCGGATGGCTACGAAGACAACGACGGGTGTCCCGAACCGGACAACGACAAGGACACCGTCCCCGACCTGAAAGATCAGTGCCCGAACGAGGTCGGTTCCACCACTCAAGAACCACTCGGTTGCCCAGTAAAGCCGGCGCTGGTTGTGGTGACCGACTGCGAAGTCAAGATCATGCAGCAAATCCACTTTGCCTTCGATAAGGACAAGATCCGTCCAGAAAGTTTCCCGGTCTTGGACGCGGTGGCGGACGTGCTCAGTAAGAACCCGGACATCAAGATCGAGGTCCAGGGGCACACCGACAACCGTGGCTCGGCTGCCTATAACAAGAACCTCTCCGATCGGCGCGCCGCCTCAGTAATGAAGTACTTGACCTCGCACGGCATCGACGCGAGCCGCCTGGCTTCTCACGGTTACGGCTTCGAGAGGCCAATCGTACCCAATACCACGGACCAGAACCGGGCTCTGAACCGCCGCGTGCAGTTCATCCGAACCGAGGGTGTCAAGGAGGGCTGCCCCAAGACCGGCGGCTGATTTCCGGTCGAAACCGAAATTTTGCCGTTACGCGCGAGCGCCGCTCTGATTAGAATCCCGCCAACCCTCGCCCCGACGACTTCTCACGCCACTCCGGAGGACCAAGACCGTGCACCGTCGACGTTTGATTAGGCTTTTCTTGGCCGTGATTGTGCTTTTGCTCGCACTGCCCGCGGTAGCCCAGTATCCGCGAGATGGCGCTGCGCAAAAGAAGATCGACGAGGCGATCAATCAGCATTACCTGGCCACGAACTTCGATAAAGCCGAAGCCGTTCTGCTCGGCGTGATTCAGGCGTGCGAAGACAAGTGCAGTCCCGCCATCATCGCCAAGGCCTGGATGTACGTGGGCTTGGTTCGTGGCAGCGGCAAGCAAAACATAAAAGGGGCTACCGAAGCCTTCACTAACGCGGTCGCCATCGACCCGAAGGTCAAGCTGGACGAGGCGCTGGCAACGCCGGAAGTGAAAGACGCGTTTTCAAAGGCCGCCGCGGCCGCGCCTGCGGGGGGTGGTGCCGCCGAAGAAGAGGCTCCGGAAGAGGGCGCTGCGGCTGTGACCGGTGAAGGCGGGATGCAGTGCACACCCAGTGTGCGCGAAGTGCAAACCCGTCGAGCCATCCCAATTTCGTGTAAGACCGCGGCGCCGGCCGCCAGCATAGAGCTGGTTTACATGTCGTTCGGCGGCGGCCAGTGGCAGTCGCTCAGGATGACGCAAACCGGCGGCGAGTTTCGCGCGGAAATTCCCTGCGAGGCCACGAAAATAGCCGGCGTGCTCAAGGCTTACATTCAGGCCAAGGACAAGTCCGGAAAAGTCATCGATAACCTGGGATCGAAAGACAAGCCCATCCAATTCAAGATCGGAGAGGAAGTGTCCGGGCCTGCCCCGGCTTATCCCGGCCAGAGCGCGCCCCAGCGCTGCGCGGGCGAAGAGATCTGTCCGCCCAACTTCCCCGGTTGTGGTGGTCAGAAGTGCGGCACTCGGGACTGGGGTGTGTCCTGTGATTCTTCAGCAGACTGCAAGTGCGGGCTGCTCTGCATCGATGGAACCTGCGAGACGGCGCCGAGCTGCGAGACCGATGAACAATGCACGGTCGGACAATGTTTTCATGGCCGCTGCACAGTGTTCGGCGGAGAGGAGCAGGCACCCTACAAGCAGCACTGGGTAGGCCTGCATATCGCTCAGGACTTTGCCGCCATCGTTGGCAGGACGGACGTCTGCGTGGTGGACAAGAACTTTGATATCAACCAGCAGCAGAAATATGGCTATGCCTGTTACGTCAAGGGCACCGACACACCGTATCGTTCCGATTCCGGAGATGGGCTCATCGGACAACCGTTTCCCGGAACCGGCGTCAAGGGCGGGTTGGCGATGGCGACCACCCGTGTGCTCGCTAGTTATGATTTTGCTCTTCACCGGAGGATAACCATCGGGGTTCGGGCCGGATTTGCCTTTGGTGGGGGGAAACCCATGGGCAAAATCCTGAGAGGAGCGGTAGCTCCCAACGGAAAGAGCGGCACGGCATTTTTACCGCTTCACTTGGAGGCTCGGGGCGTGTTTTGGATTCGCGATCTATCCAAAAAGGGTCTTCGACCCTATGTGGGCCTGGGGGTGGGACTGGCGCAAGTCGACGCGAAAATTCCTCTGAAAGTGGGCGAATGCAACAACTTCAAAACCTCAGGGGTAGACCCGCTCACTCAGCCGGGCGACATCGGGGGCGACCCGACGCTAGGTTGGTCAGACCCTCCATACAATGATCCCGCCGCGGACCCGAACGGGAACGGTATCCCGGACCGTGATGAGGCGAAGGACATCGACTACAATCATTGCATTGCGCCCACGGACGAGGCGATGGCGAAAACCTACCGCGCCGAGCTCACTCGACGGACGGTTGAAGACAGTGAGCAGGGGGAAGTGGAGGTCGACGCGTACAAGAAGATGGGCCTAACATTCATTGCGCTCACTCCGGGCTTGGTTTACGCATTTACACCGACCATGGGCTTGCAGCTGAATTTGAACATTATGTACCTGCTTCCGCCGCCGACCGATGGAATCGTCCTGGAGCCGTCGCTGGGCATGGTGTTCGCTTTCTGAGCCCGGGCGCCCGGCTTCACTTTCGCGACGGAATGGGGCGTCCCATGTGCCGCAGCACGGCTTGCAGATCGTCCCACACTGCGCGTTTTGCCGCGGGATTGCGCAATAAGTAAGCCGGATGATACGTGGGCATCACGGCAATGCGTCCGCGATATAAGCGCCAAGTGCCGCGCAAACGCGTGATGCCGCCGCTCACCCCGAGCAGTCCCTCGACCGCGGTGGCACCCAGAGCGACGATCACTTCGGGCTGGATGAGCTCGATTTGACGATGCAGGTAACCAACGCAAACCGCCATTTCATCCGGCTCCGGTTTTCGGTTGTTGGGAGGGCGACATTTGACAATATTTGCGACGTAAACTTGATCGCGCGAAAATCCCATGGCGACGATCATGCGATCCAGAAGCTGTCCCGCTTTGCCTACGAAGGGGTAACCCTGCGCGTCTTCATCGGCCCCAGGCCCCTCGCCGACGAAGCAGAGCCGTGCCGACCCGGTCCCACGGGCAAAAACCGTTTGAGTGCGGCCCGCATGCAGAATACAGCGAGTGCAGGCCGCCACTTCCTGAGCGATGAGCTCGAGACGCTGGGCGCGCTCTGCCGGGCTCATGGCCGATGCCGGCGCCACCCCGGCTGGCGCATCCGACTGCGCTGGCATGGCGGGGACAGCGACCGTCTCGATGGGATACGGTTCGACCTCAACACGAGCGCCAGCGGGAGGCAAACCGATAACTCCGCTGGCGACAAGTCGTTCTGTATGCGCTCGGAGAGCCCGCACTAGGTCTACGAGTTCCGATCGAGCGTCGACGAGATCGGGCGTCATTGAGCTCTAGTGCCCGTTTGAAGCGAGCCAGCGCTCCGCGTCCAGTGCCGCCATACAGCCGGTGCCGGCTGCCGTGACCGCTTGCCGATAAACCCAATCGGCCACGTCGCCGGAAGCAAAAACCCCATCGACACTGGTCTTGGTGGTGCCGGGTTCGACCTTCAGATAGCCAGTCGGGTGCATGTCGAGCTGCCCCTGAAACAGCTCGGTCATCGGTGTGTGACCGATGGCGACGAACATCGCGCCGGCTTCGATGATGCGACGGTTACCGGTCTTTAAGTCTTTCACGCGCACACCGGTCACCTGATCCTTTTCCACGTCCAGCACCTCTTCCACCACGTGGCTGTAGAGCACCTTGATCTTCGGGTTTTCCAGCACTCTGCGCTGCATCACCTTGGAAGCACGGAATTCGTCGCGCCGGTGTATCAGGGTGACACTGCCGCACAGACCCGCAAGATACGTAGCTTCCTCCATGGCGGTATCGCCGCCTCCCACCACCACCACATCTTGTCCGCGAAACAGGGCGCCGTCGCAAACCGCGCACGCGCTCACCCCGCGGTTTTTCAGTTTTTCTTCGCTTTCGAGTCCGAGGTAGTTCGCGCGCGCCCCGGTGGCGACGATGAGAGTTTGAGCCAAATACATCTCCGGTTCGTCCTGACCGGCCCAGACCTTGAAGGGCCGCTTAGAAAGGTCGACCCGGCTGACGTCTGCGGTGACGATCTCGGTTCCCTGACGAATGGCTTGGTCTCGAAACAGCTGCATCATCTCCTGGCCGGTCACCCCGTCCGGGAATCCCGGGTAGTTTTCGACGTCCGAGGTGAACATCAGCTGTCCGCCGGGGATCAAACCTCCCGCGTTGAACCCCTCGATGCACAGCGGTTTCAAATTCGCGCGCGCTGCATAAATGGCGGCGGTGAGTCCCGCGGGTCCAGAGCCGACGATGATCACTTTGTAGAGCTTGGGCTCT
>DASXTY010000107.1:0-6507 GCA_036505155.1 Polyangiaceae bacterium
GGACACGGGCACCGCGTTTTTTTCGCGATAGCGGCCTGGCGGCATGCCCTCGAGTTTCTTGAACGCCCGGTTGAAATAGTGCTCGGAAGCGAAGCCTACCCGGGCGGCTATGGTCCCGAGCGGTTGCCTGGTGGTAACGAGAAGAATTCGCGCTCTGGCGATGCGCTCCTGGAGGACCAAGTCCTGAAATGCCACTCCGAAGAGCTCTTTGACCGCATGGCGCGCGCGCGAGGGCGACAGGAATAGAACCCGCGCCAGGTCGGCAAGCTTTACCGGCTCGTGCGCGTTGTAGTGGATGAAGCGGCGGATCTCACCGATACGGCCCACACCGGTTGCGGAAAACTGCTGCGTTTCGTCAAGCAAACCCAAGAGGTGATGCCCCACCGCTAATAAGACGTTTGAAATCCGCCGCAACCGTTCCATGTCCAAGGTGGGTAACTTTAGCCATGCTTCAGCCGCCTGTGCTCCGAGTCCGCTCCAGACCAGCTCGCTTGCCTCGGGGTTTCGGAAGACTCCTCCGAACACGGTAAGCAGGTGCTGTTCGCCCCGAAATATCGGCGCCACCGCTTCTTGTGCACCCTTCCAGCACTGATGCGAAAAAGGCTGAATGACGCGCAAGGCATGCGCGTTTACCGCGCGCTGACAATGTGCAATGCAGTTTTTGTCCCACTCCGAGTCCGGCGTCCTCCCTAACTCGCAAAATGGATTCGCGTGTCGCAGGCGGTCGGCATGGAGCAGGGGCGCGCCATCGGCGTCGCGAAGAACCGCTGCCCGATCGTGCACGGTGACATGCAGCTCGAGGAGCTGCTCGGCGCTCGAGAGAAGCACCTCGGCACGGGCAGCGGCGCTACTGTGCTGCTCGCCGAACAGAGGCGGAAACCGGTTCATGGATATCGATCATTCCGAGAGGACGCGCATAGCCCGCTGCTTAGCCGCGGAGTTCAATAAAATAGCCCCAGAGTTCATTGAGCGGGCGCACCCAATCGGAAAGAATACTCACAAAGGCAGTTAACCCATGCAGTTCGAGCAAATCAGGAATCGGGCTCTATTAACCGCAATTTTCTCGCTGGCGCTGGCAGGCTGCAGTAGCTCGGAAGCGGTGCAGCGCGCCGGCTCCGGCGCCGGCGGTTCCACGGGATCCGGCGGGGCAACATCCGGCGGGAGCGGCAATTCCGGCTCTGGAAACGCGGTCGGCGGCAACGCCGGCTCCGGCGCGGGCGGCTCCCCCATTACGGGAGCTGGCGGGACAATCCCGGTCGGCACCGGCGATGGCGGCGTCATCCTCCAAGTCCCCACCGATGGGGGAGTATCCAGCTGCGCGGCGGCGACCGCCGAAGCCCCGCTCCGGCCTGTAATGCTCGCTTTCATGCTGGACCGATCGGGAAGCATGGCATGCGGACCGCACGTGTGCGGAACCAAGGGGGCCGAGAACAACACCGCGCAACGCTGGACTCCGGTGACCACCGCCTTGAAAGCGGTCTTCGCCGACCCTGGCTCCACGGGCTTATCGGCATCGATGACATTTTTTCCGCTGACCAAAAGTGACGGCACCACTTGTGGAACCGCCGAATGCGACCCGACTGCTTATGGCACGCCCAGCGTACCCATGACGGCGCTGCCCGAGCCCACGTTGTTTGCCAACGCCATCGACGCAAACTTCCCGGCTTGTCACCCCGGGACACCGATGATCACAGCCTTCGAGGGCGCGATTCCCTATGTTCAGGGACTGGCTTCGAGCGATCCGCTGGCGCAGGTAGCCATGGTCCTGGTCACGGATGTCACCACGGGCGAGCCCTATGAAGTCTGCAAGTCGCTCCAGGGCACGGCGGCCATCAATGCGGTTGCCGCGCAGCTCTCCAGCGTTGCTGCCACAATTCCAACCTACGTCATTGGAGTCGGCAGTGTGACCAGCTTACAAACCTTGGCGCAAGCCGGCGGCACCGGCTCTGCCTACCTGGTTAGCATCACCGATCCCACCCTGACCCAGACCGAATTTAGCGCCACCATCGGCGCGATTCGCCAAGCCGCAGTGCCGTGCGATGTGGCCATTCCCCCTCCACCCACGGGCGAAACGCTCGACCCCGGGCTGGTCAATGTGACGTTTACTCCTGTGAGCGGAGCACCCATCCTCTTCAGCATGAGCTCCGACTGTTCCGGCGACCAGGGCTGGCGCTACGACGATCCCCTGGCTCCCACTCGCATCGAGCTTTGCCCGGGCGCGTGTCAAAGCGTCAAATCTCAATTCGGCGGGCGTCTGGACGTGGCCTTTGGATGCGCGACGCGCGTGTTTTGACCTGTGGAAACGGCAAGATGAAAGAGCTCCGCGCAGACATGGTGATCGTGGGCGGCGGAACGGGCGGCACTGCGGCGGCACTGGCGCTCGGGTCGCTTGGCTACAAAGTGATCGTCACCGAACCTACCGCGTGGATAGGCGGTCAGCTGACCAGCCAAGCGGTTCCTCCCGACGAGCACCCCTGGATTGAATCCCATGGCTGTACTCGACGCTATCGAGCTTACCGCGACGGGGTCCGAAAGTATTATCGCGATCACTTCCCTCTGACTGTAGAAGCTCGTCAGAACCCGCGCCTCAATCCCGGAGCCGGCGAAGTGTCGCGCATTTGCCACGAACCGCGCGTCGGTCACGCGGTTTTGGAACAGATGCTCGCCGGCTTCCGCTCCAACGGCCGGGTCGAAGTGATGTTGCATCAAAACCCCGTCGCCGCAGAGGTGGAGGGGGACGTCGTGCGGTCGGTTACGGTGCAAAGCTCCGAATCCGGCCTGAGAACCGTGTTGAACGCGCCTTTTTTTCTGGACGCAAGCGAGCTCGGAGATGTGCTGGCGCAAGCCGGAGTTGAATACGTCTGTGGAGCGGAATCTCAAAGTGATACAGAAGAACCTCACGCGGTTTCCGGTCCTGCTCAGCCCAACAACGTCCAGTCGATCAGCTGGTGTTTTCCGGTGGCCTACGATCCCGAGCCGGGTGCTGATCACACCATCGACAAGCCGGCCCAATATCAGCGCTGGCGGGACTACAAGCCCGACCTCAAACCGCCATGGCCCGGTAAACTACTGGATTTCGCGCTTTCGAGTCCCCATACCTTGGAGCCGTGGAAACGGAACCTGTTCGAAGGCGATTGGCCGCTTTGGCGGTTTCGGCGCATTGTCACCAGCCAGCATTACCCTGAGTCGCTTCGGCCTCACGAAGTCACGCTGGTGAACTGGCCCCAAATTGACTACTTCGAGGGCAACGTGATCGATCAGCCGAGCGAGCAGGTGCAAAAGTACCTGGATGAGGCGAAACAATTATCCCTGAGCCTTCTCTACTGGTTGCAAACCGAGGCGCCGCGCCCAGATGGAGGCCAAGCTTATCCAGGCCTGTATTTGCGGCCGGACCTGGTCGGCACCGAGGACGGCCTCGCCATGTACCCCTACATCCGGGAGTCGCGTCGAATTCGGGCCTTGTTTACGGTGACGGAAAATCATGTCGGCGTCAGCGCGCGCTCTGGCAGGAGCGGACCCCTGTCCAAGAGCGAGATCGAGAGTCTGAGCTCAGAGTATTTTTCTGACTCGGTCGGCGTGGGCTGCTATCGCATTGATTTGCACCCCTCGACCGGAGGGGACAACTACATTGACATCTCAGCGCTGCCCTTCCAGATCCCGCTCGGCGCGTTGATCCCCCTGCGCGTAAAAAATCTACTCCCCGCGTGTAAAAACCTTGGGGTCACGCATATCACCAATGGTTGCTACAGGCTCCATCCAGTGGAGTGGAACATTGGCGAGTCGGCTGGGCTCTTGGCTGCATTTTGCTCCAAGCGGGGAGTCGAGCCGCGCGCCGCCCGCGAAAAGCAGGGCTTGCTCGGAGACTTCCAGAGTCTGCTCAGGGGTCAGGGCATCGAGCTCGAGTGGCCGAAAACTCGGCCGGTGTGACCGGGAACTGACCAGTTCCGGGCAGCAGCGGTAACCCGCACTCAAAAGGCGTGGTAAGCTGATTGAGCTTCGAGGCTAGCTTCATGACCCGCTTACGGTTGTCTCTTGGAATCGCGATCCCGCTGGTTCTGATTTCCTGCTCGGCGATGTTGGATTTCGACTCGCTTCAAAAGGGAAGCGCGAGCTCAGCGGGCGGCACCCCCGGCACCGGTGGGACGGCTGGGAGCAGTACCGGTGGGTTTTCTGGGTCTGGCATCGGTGGATCCTCTGGGTCCGGCATCGGCGGAACTTCTGGGTCGGCAATGGGCGGGATCTCCGGCGCAATGGCGACCGGCGGAACCCCTGGCTCGGGCGGAACCGGCGCGACCTCGCAAGGCGGATCCCCGGGAATTGCTCTGGACCAGCTGGCGCCGGCACTCGCCAACGCCCTGTGCGACAACCTCGATGCCTGTTATGCGAGCGCCCTCCGTTCTGTGATCCACGACGAGAATTGTCGGACGCTGTACACTAACGTGCTAACTGACCAAGTTATTGGGGCCATCGCGCAATCGGTAGCTCGGGGGAACATCACTTACGACCCGGTGCTGGCAGAACAGTGCGTGACCAAAGTCGTCATGGGAACGCAGCAGGCGATCCCGCAGTGCTTCGACACCCGCGAGGTGCTGGAGAACTGCAAGCTCATGCTGGGGAACCTTTCTAGCGTGAGCCAGCCGTGCAATGATAACTACGAGTGCATGCGCGGCATGTATTGTCGCATGGAGCCGTGCCCTGGAACTTGCATGGCGTTTCTGCAAGTTGGCGACGTGTGTTCCAAGACCGAAGAGTGCGACCCCACCGCAGGATTTTATTGTCAGAAGGCAGACGGTGCGCCGAGCGGCACGTGTCAACCCTACGTGGCACTCAATGGCAGCTGTCAAAAGCAGAATTGCGAACCGGGAGCGTTGTGCATCGCGGACAGATGCCGGCGGACGACCGATGTGCTCACCCAGGCCGTCTCTCTCGATTGCTTCTCAAACGGGCTTTTGTGTGAACCAGGCCTATCCTGCGAGTTCACCGGCCTACCCTTTGGGAACCAAGCCACCTGTGTTTCTGGAAAGCAACCGCTCGATCCGTGCAGGATAGCGCTGCCGGAGGAGTGCCCGACCGGCACCTACTGCTCGGCCAACATATTGAACAATGGCGGACAGTGCCTGGCAGCACCCGGCGAGAACCAAAAGTGCGCCAGCGACTTCGAGCAAGCTAGCGGGCTCGCAGCGCAGTGTCAGGCGGGGCTGGTTTGCATCAGCACCATCTGCAAGCCCATGCGTCGAGTGGGGGAGGCCTGTGAAGCGCACGAGCAGTGTTATAGCGGTGCGTGTTTCAGCGCCCTGTGTGTTTCGCCCGTCTGCCCTTAGTCCGCTTTTGAACCTACGCAGCTCTACTCCTGCATTGGCGGAGGCGTCAGGCCATTCACGTCGCCTCCTAGAAGATGCATCGACAGTCGAATGAAGTCCGCTTCGGTGATGATGCCGAGCAGGTTACCGTTAACGTCGGTGACGGGCAGGCAGCCGACCTTGGCTTCCCACATCATCTTGCCGGCTTCGACCAGCAATTCTTCAGGGCGAACGGTCAGGACCTCGCGTTGCATGATGCGACTCACGGTGACTTTGTTGATCAGCGCGTTCCGCTCGGCGGCTTTGTCGGACAAGAAACTGGAGGAGGCGTGCAACAGATCGCCATGACTGATCAGCCCGACCAGCTTTTTCCCGTCTACCACGGGGAGGTGCCGGAAGCGCAGCCGCAGCATGCTTTCCTCCAGGTGCTCCAGAGTATCGCTTTCGGTCACGGTGATGACCTTGCGGTTCATCAAATCGGCGACGGTCTTCGGCGCTGTCTTGTCCATTGTACCTCGTTATACATCGCACCCATTCAGTACAGAATGATGATCGGCGCGCAGTTCGTGAAACCGATCGACGTGTCGATGCGGAAATGGGACTCCGTCGTGTGTCGCTCGGCGTGGAACAGATCCAGCGGATACTCCGTCCCTATAGTGATCCCAAATTCCACCGCCCTAGCGTCGAGGTCGACCTGCTGGCTGGCTGAAGAGTGAATGCCGCCGAGGTCGATGGCGAGCTTTCCGTTGATGAACACCCACAAGTCGTCGTCGCCGGTGAACCTGAAGATCTCGCCGCCGGAATACAAGAACGTGGTGTGGAGCTCGGTGGTGAAGTGAAAGTTGTGGTTGTAAGTGCTGTAATTGCCGAACAATTGATTATCGATGGGGAAAAACGCGGCGTTGTCATAGGTGGCGAGCTGTCCCGGCACCGCCTGAATGGGGATAACGAACTCGGTGTACAGGTTTACGCTGTCCTGACCGGGAGGACACGTCACCACGTTCTGGCCAGCGCAAGGCGTATTCCGGTACCACTGATTGAATGCTTCGGGGCCGGTAGTTTGTTGCCGATTCATGGAGCCCACGATGGGTCCGGTCCCGTTGTAAACGGGTTTTTGATCGGCGCCGAGATCCGGCATCACGATGCCAGGGGTGATCCCACGAATCCACCCGTATCCCTGGAAGTCCGGGTGACCGCCTGGTTCGTC
>DASXTY010000108.1:0-2936 GCA_036505155.1 Polyangiaceae bacterium
TTCCGGGCGTCCAATCTGAAGATGAGCGACGGCTTCTAGACCCAGCTGCGCCAGTGTGATCCCGACCCGCTGGTCGATGTCTTCTTCCGAGTAGTCGGGAGGCAATCGAAACTTCGCGCTGTAGCGCACGGCTTCCCACACGGTGAGCTCGGGATGCACGATATCATCTTGGGGCACATAGCCAATCGACCCGCGCAATGCGTCGTAAATCGCGTACAGGTCCTCGCCATTGATCCGAACTTGTCCGAACGTCGGCGGAAGGTATCCGTTCAACGTGAGCAGGAGCGTGGTCTTGCCAGAACCGCTGGGACCCATCAGGGCGATGAGGTCGCCGGGCAGTGCTTTGAAACTGATGTGATCGATGAGCGTCTTCAGTTCGCCCGGGTTGTCGCGGTCCGTCACCTGCAACACCAGGTCCCAAGCTTCGATTTCGTAGAGCGCGCGCCCCGCCCATTGCGCCACATCTTCGACCACGACGGCCACCTCTCGGTCGTGGACCTGCAAGAGCAGCGGCATGGGACCGATGAACACTTTTTCGCCGCTCGAGACGGGGACCCGTTCGCCCCGTGGGATGCGCTGGCCGCGCACGTAAGTGCCGTTGGCGCTGCCCCGGTCTTCGATGAAGAGCTGTCCGTCAATGCTGTGCAGCAACGCGTGCCGACTGGAAACTTGAGGACTATCGATTTTGATATCGTTGTCGGCGGTTCTGCCAATGCTCTTCACCGTTGCTTCGCCGGCCGATCCGAATTGAACCTGCCCGATCACTGTCTTGTGTTTGGGGCGACTCCCGCTGGTGGACTCGGCGGGCGCGCCGATGGACGGGGGTGCTTGCGCTTCCACGGGCCGATTTGGCTGCTCGGCGGTGGCGGCGCCCAAGCGCCCCGAGGATGCACCCTGCTGCTCCGCCATCAGCTGCTGCGCTAACTGATGAGCGAGATCGAGCGAAACCGGTACCGGACCCATCCCGAGAAGTGCGTGCGGTTCTAGGGGATTGGGCTGATTTGCCGGCAAACGCGTCTGCCCAATCCAGGTGCCGCTGGTGGATCCGTGATCCAAAACGCTCAGCGGCGAAAAATTCACTGTCGCATGCAGGCCCGAGACATTGGCGTGCCCGATGACGATATTCGAGCGCGACGGCTCGCGCCCACAAGAAACTTGTCCCGGCGTTACCACGCCCGAGCCGCGCGACATCAACATCAGCGCCAGCGCGGGGTGCGCATTGGGAACCGCAGCCTGACCCACGGCAAACTGAGTGCGAAAGTCGAAACTCACTTCTGCTCCGGGACCGAGCGGCGCACCGTTGGCGAAGCTCTGGCCCGTGGTGCCGTTGATGAACACCAGCGTTCCACCCTGGTGAACGATGCGCGCGTGCTCCGGCATCACGCCGGGACCTCCGAGTCGAATCTCGCAATGCGGCGCGCTTCCGATGGTAACGCTTTGCTTGCCGAAGCCCGGAATCATCGATCCGTAGTTCTCGCAGGCTCTTCCCGAAGCAAACGCCCGTCAACCTGGAAACGTCTCTTTCCCCTATTTTCCCGCGCTTCGGCCGGATTACGCCCCCGAGGCCCGAGATGCGGTCGGGGCTTGCTTGTCACGCTCGAAAATTTCGATTACCTCTAAAGAGCGTACCACCTCTATTTTCGAATCGCCCCGGGGACCGGATCCGCGCGAGCAAAGATCGGAGGCGTTAGCATGCAAAGTTGGCTTCGCTTATCGGCATCGATGACGGCATTGACCCTGGCGGGAGCTTGCGCCGTCCAAGAAGACCAAACCGTCATCGGAACCGGCGAGTCGGGCGGCGCGCCGGAGTTCGGAGGTTTTACCGGCAACGGCGGCATGCCGGCTGACGGCGGCACGTCGGGTTCGGGAGGCTCCGCGGCAACCGTCGGATCCGCCAAAGCAGGTTCGGGCGGCACCGCAGGATCGGGCGGTGGTAAGGCCGGCACTGGCGGCACCGGGGGATCCGGCGGAACCAGCAAAGGTGGTTCGGGCGGCACTGCAGGATCTGGTGGAACCGGCGGTGGCAAAGGCGGCACCGGCGGAACTGCAGGAACCGGTGGTGGCAAAGGTGGAACGGGGGGAACTGGTGGATCCGGTAGCGGCAATGGCGGCTCTGGCGGCGGGTGCACTCTGAGCAGCCCGAGTGCTTGCAGTGGCATGTGCCCGAGCACAGCGCCGATGAACGGCAGCGCCTGCCCGTGTAATGGAGATTGCACGTATACAAACTGCATGTTCACGACGTGTCATTGTCCAACAGGAGCAGGTAATAAAATTTGGAGCTGCATGTGAGAATCGGCGTAGTTCGATGAGACGCATTGAGGTGAAAAGGTTGATTCGTTGGTTGCCACCCTTGACGGCATTGACTTGGGCGGGAGCATGTGCTGTTCAAGAAGATTCGAACGTCATCGTCAATGAAAGCGGGGGCGCGCCGGAGTTCGGAGGTTTTACCGGCAACGGCGGCATGCCCGCTGGTGGCACTGCCGGTTCAAGCGGGTCTGGAGGGAGCGCTGCAACCGGCGGGATGGGAAAAGGTGGCTCCAGCGGCTCCGGTGGATCTGGCAAAGGCGGCTCCGGCGGTGCGGGTGGATCCGGAACCGGTGGGTCGGGTGGTACGGGCGGTTCAGGAAAAGGTGGGTCCGGCGGATCCGGGGGAACCGGTACAGGCGGATCCGGTGGCTGCACCCCTATGGGTAGCTGCCCCTCGCCACAGCCAACAACTGGGACGTCATGCCCGACGGGAGGTCAGGTGTGCATCTATTGTTCGATTACCTGTACCTGCACCGGCGCGGGCGTCAATAGGAAGTGGTCCTGCGTGTGAACACTGACAGCTGGCTACGTTGGTGGGGACCATTGGTAGCAATTGCATGGTCCAGTGCGTGCGCTGTTCAAGAAGATTCGAATGTCATCGCCAATGAAAGCGGGGGCGCGCCGGAGTT
>DASXTY010000109.1:0-1945 GCA_036505155.1 Polyangiaceae bacterium
AATCAGGAAGTGGTCCACACATCAACGTTTGCGGGCGCGCCTCTCGCCTGCGGTGCAGCGCTGGCCCTGCTGGATGAGCTCAGCCGGAAGCGGCTGGCGGAACGAGCCGCTCGGGTCGGCGAGAGCTGGCGGGAGGCGATGCGAAAGCAGCTCGAAGGTAGTGGAGCTCAAGTGCGAGGGGCCGGGCTCATGGTGGGGATCGAGCTCGGCGGAGCGCCGGGAAACGCGGCAGAGCTGCAAACCAGACTGCTCGAGCGCGGCTACATCGTGTCGACCGGCGGTGGAGCGCGTGAAGTGGCAGTCCTGACGCCGCCGTTGACCATCAGCGAAGAGCTGCTGGAGGGCTTCGTCCGAGAGCTCGCTCGCGCGGTTGCCGGTTTGAGCGGACCCTGATGTCCCTCGAGGCTCAATTGGAGCAATGCCTCAGCGAGTCGGAAGCGCTTCATCGGCGCGTGCGCGCGTTTGCCGAATCGGCTTCAGAATCCTTCGAAGACCTCGCGCTCGACATTGCCCGCTTTCAGGCGCTTCACCAGCCCGGGTTTCGCCGCTTGTGCGCCCTGCACGGAAGCTTGCTGGACCGGCTGAGCGCCCTGCCCGCGCTTCCCACGGAAACTTTTCGCATCGCGCGCGTGGCGGTACATCCGGCAAAAGCAGACTGGGCGCGTTTTTTCACCAGCGGGACGAGCGGAGGTCCACGCGGGGTGCACGCGTTGCGCACGGCAGAGACGTATCGCGCGTTGGCGCTTCGATCGGCTGAGCCCGCGCTGATTGCGCCCTGGCCCGGACCGCGCGTCGTACTGGCGCTGGCTCCGGTTCCCGATCGGCCTTGGAGCTCATCGCTGGGCTTCATGATGGCGCTTTTCATCGAGCACTACGACGGGCGCAGTTTGGGGGCGATACGCTTCGATGTTTTCGACCCGAATCGGTGGCTCGTAGGACCGGATGGTGTGAATCTCAGAGCTGTCCGGTCGGGCGCGCGCATCGCGCTCGACCGGCGGGAGCCACTCTTGGTGCTGGGAACCGCGTTCGCTTTGGCAGCGATGCTCGACGCTCTGGGCGGTGAACGCGTGGAGGCTCCGGAGCGCACCGTGGTGATGGTGACCGGTGGCTTCAAGGGCCGGCGTCGCGATGTCGACCCGGAGGAGCTCCGCCGCGCAGTTGCCCATGTCTTCACCATTCCAGAAGCACAGGTTGTCGGCGAATATGGAATGACGGAGCTGACGAGCGAGCTCTACGAGCGGACCTTGTCAAGCGCGGAGGGCGCGCAGCCTTTCGGAGTCTATGTGGAACCGCCCTGGGTGCGGGTCGATCCCGTGCAACCGAGCACGCTTCTACCGGTTGCCGATGGAGACGTTGGCCTCGCTCGCATCGTGGACTTGGGAAACGTGGATTCAGCGGTCGCCATCTTGACCGAAGACTTGGTGCGCCGCGAGGCGGGGGGCATCCGGCTCATGGGGCGACGACTGCGGGCGGAGCCGCGCGGTTGTTCGCTGGCAGTCGAAGATCTGGTCATCTCGGCGGCTGAGAGCGATCGGAGCCGGATGTGAGCTACCTCCGTATTCGGCGGCTGGTTGAGGCAGCGCGCAAAATAGCGGACCCGCGCGACCCGCTGGGAATTCGTGCTCGCGAGCTATTGCCGGAGTCCACTGGCCTTTCCCGTCAGGGCGTGGAGTGGGCGCTCACTCGCTGCCTGGAGACGCGACCCACCGAAAAGGAACTCCGGCAGCTCTCTGCCTCCGTACCGACAGCGCCGCGCGCGCACGTGATTCTGTCGGCAAATGTGTTCGTCGCTGCGCATCGCGCCATTGCCCTCGCCCTGGCCGCCTCACCCCGGGTCTGCGTCCGGACCTCACGTCGCGAGCCCCAGTTTGCACGGCTTTTGTGCCAGGCTTCGGATGGATTATTCGAAATTTCTGACAACGAAGAGGCGTCGGGACTGCGGTGC
>DASXTY010000110.1:0-5430 GCA_036505155.1 Polyangiaceae bacterium
GCCCCAGCTCATCGCGCGCTGCACGATCGGTAAACCAAGCGGCGAGCTTGGCGAAGTGTCGGCAGTGGATGCCATTGCCGCGGCTGCCGACGCCAGCGGGATCCTGCTCGCCTTTGTACACCGCTCGGCAACCCTTGGCCCAATCGAGGTCGACGTTTCGCTGGATGGCTTTTCGGCGCGCTCACCGGCTCAGGTGATCACTCTCTCGGGTAGCACCGTCCATGCTCGCAACACGCTCGAGTCGCCCGAAAACGTGGCCCCGCGGGTTTCCACGCTGGCATTTTCGGGGGCAGAGCTCCGCGTCACCCTCGCGCCGATTTCGCAGACTCTGGTCAAGCTGGAGCGCGCCTGATGGTTGGGTCGTGGCTCGCGGCTCAGCGCGCAACGGGTGCCACCGCAGCACCAAAGCGATAGGCAAAGCCCAAGCGAGCGCTGACACCGAGAGCGGAGCCGGCCCCGCGCGCGCAGTCTCCCACCACCCCGCCGGACAAGAAGTGACCGGCAAGCGCTCCTTCGAGCACGAAGACCAGACGCGGCGCCAATTCGACGTCCACGCCGCCTGAACCGGCCAGCGATAGGCCCGGCCCAACCGCCATGCAAGCAAAAGGCTCTGGCGGCGACAAAGTGCCTTGCACCACGTGGGCTCCATTGGCGTGCACTTCCTGCCACGAACCGCCGACCGCTAGCCCGATAAAGGGACGGAGCTTAACCACTTCCGAGGTGTACAGCCGACCGGAAAGCCAGAAGGTGTTCAAATCATAAGCCACCGAAGCGCTTTCGCCGTAGGGCGCAGTGCGAGCGCGACCCAAGCCGTCTCGCTGATAGACGACACCCAGTAAATATGTTTCTGACATCGAGTACCAGGCTCCAAGGCCCAGACTGATGTCGAGAGGGTCATGGTCCTCGAATCCTGAAGGCCCCCCGTCCAGCCGCGCGTGCCCACCCAGTAGCCCTTCGATCCGCCCGCGAGGGGTGGGCTCCGTCTTCTGAGGCTCCGCTTGCGCTGCTGCCGGCGGCGGCGCGGGCGCTGCTGCCACCGGACGCGGGGGCTGGGAGCCGGTTGATTGCTCCCCACCCGCGGCATCGGTGGCGGAGCCGTCCATGCCGAGGGGTGGAACACCAGCGTCTTCCGGCGGCTGCTCGCTCTGCCCTCCCTGGGCAGTCGCGGCTGTCACGTCGCTCCCGGACTGAGCGCGCGCGACCATTGCAGAGCCCGCGAGGGCCAGGACGCCCAAAAGCCAGCTCCACCGGGGGATCATGTCCGCCCTTCTACCATCTCGGTTGCCGAGTGTGCGACGGCGTTGACACCGATCGACTTGGCTGACAAATTCGCTTACGGAGAGATGACCGAGAGGCCGAAGGTGCCTGATTCGAAATCAGGTGTACCTGCAAGGGTACCGTGGGTTCGAATCCCACTCTCTCCGCAAGCAAACGTGCGTCAAAAACTGAGGCGACACCCAGGGGTATTCGCGCAGGTGGAGGTCGGCAGCTCTTCGCACGCAGTTGGTACACCCGAACAGGTTGTGGTTCCCGACCACCTGCAGCCGTCCTGGAGGAAACACGCCCCTTGGGTTGTGAAGTTTGCGCACGGCGTAGCGGACCCGTTGCAAGCGCTGGTGCCGTAGTCGTAAACACAGCCCCGCTGGTTGGCGCAGCTCGTGGGGGCGGGGTTGAAAAAGTAACACGGAGTTGGTGCGCTATTGCAGGTTTCGGGGGACATACCCGGCGTGCATCCTATTGCCGCGCAGTTGCAACCGCCGCTGGCCGCACATTGGCTACAGGTCGGAGGTGCCCCGACACAAGTGGGACTGGTCACGAACGGCGTCGGCTTGGCTGGCAACTTCGAGTCCGCGGACGTGCAGCAAATCCGCTCAGCGCCGGAGGTGCATTCTTGGGCGCTCGTGCACTGCTTCGGACAGGTAGCGCGACACACGCCATTGCAGCAAATTTCGCTTCGTTGGATGCAATCGGCGGATTGCGTGCAGGTTTTCGGGCAAGGGGTGAAAGCGGGGTTGAGACACAGCCCGTCGGCGATCACATTCGGATCGAGCGCCTTTGCACCAGCACAGCAAATTTCACCGGCGGCGGTGTTGCATTCGGTGCTGAGCAGGCATGACTTGGGGCAATTGGCAGGCGCTAGGCAGAGCTTTTGGCGGTAGATGTCGCAACAGATCTCGCCCGACCCGCATTCGGTGGAGATTTGGCAAGTGTGCACGGCTTTTGAAGGATCGGTGCACATGGTCGGAAACGAGAGATCGACCAGCGCGCACACTTCGCCCCTTGCCGTATCGCACCTGGACGCGTCCTGGCAAAAGCGAGGGCAATCCTGCGCTTTTTGACAGAGGGCGCCGTACGAGCCGTAGTCACAGCACAGTTCGCCGATGGATTGGTCGCATGGTGCGTCATTTGGGGTCCCCGGCACACAACTCTTGGCGCAATGGTCCATGCAGACGCCGACACCCGGCGTGGTGACGGCCAGCCCACTGTCATCGCCGCTGGAGCACGCACCGAGCAGTCCCCACGCCGCTCCCATCAGCATTAGCAAACCGACACCCTTCAAGGAATCCCAAGTAATCATCATGTCGCCTTCTGGCCACCCGCTTGGGCGGCCATCGCTTTCAAGCCAGACCCCCTATCTTATGACAATCCGAAAAAAGCCGCAACTTAGCGAAATCACCGCGCAGAGACCTGGTTCCGTGTGCTAGGAGCAAACCACGCCGACGACCAAAACACCGGAGAGGTGACCGAGAGGCCGAAGGTGCATGACTGGAAATCATGTGTACTCGCAAGGGTACCGTGGGTTCGAATCCCACCCTCTCCGCAAGCAACCAGTTCGGCGGAAGACCCGTTTCACGGGAAAAATATCCTTGGTATGCCAAGTATATTTGCGGCAACGGAGGACCTCAGGGGCCTCGGCGGCCTCGGGCTCTTCGAGGTCGTTAGCGCGGCGGTCCCGGCACTCGGGTGATCCTTGGCGTACGAGGCCGGATGCCAGGAAGCCGGTGATCCGGTCCCGATAAGCCGCCTCGAGGCGACAGGTCCCACACTTTGGTTAGGCGCACTCCGAAGATCAGCCACTGGTGCATCGTCTTGTTTTGAACATCCCCTCCTCCTGACACAGAGCAAGCACCCGTGCATTCCACGGAAATCGAGTCGAATTGTCCCACAGACAAGCTCAAGAATGGGCCGAACCGCGCACTGGGAACACCGAGTGCGAAGCCTACTCCGCCCTGGACATTCAGAAACTCGAAGCCGCGGGCGCCGCTGGTAATGACGCCGGCTCCGCCTATTGTAACGCTCCACCACTCGTAGCCGAGGCCTGCTCCAATCCAGGGGTCTACCACCTCGAGTGGCCGGAAATGGTATAGGAATTCCACACCCAGCCCGATGTCGTGTGTCGAGCAGCGCCAGCCGCCGCCACAGGCCAGGTTGTTCCCCGCCACGCCGAAACCGTATCGGAACGCCGCTGCAACCATGAAGTTTGACCGAATGCGGGCCCCGACATCGAACCACAGTGGCACTTGTCCGGCGATTTCGTCATTCATCTGGCTCATCGCCGGCCTTATCTCGCCGCCATAGTCCCACGCGTACGGGTCGTCCGTGGCCTTGCCGAACGGTATGCCGTATCCGAGCCGAAATCCGGTCTCGAACCCGCTGAGCTCTTCCACGCTTGCCTCTTCTGCGCTTGCAGAGTGAGACCAGAGTCCGACGCCCGCGAGCGCGAAGACCCACAACTTCTTTTTCCCGACTTGCATACCGGCCCCCGACTTTCGATCAATCGGAATCGAAAAGCAAACCGAGATTCTACTGGTGCCCTAAGTCCGGCCCGGCGAAATTCGCCGATAGGCCACCGCGTAAGCGCATTTGTGTTGCCCGGAGCGGTTCACTTCGGCGCGGTGCCAAGTGAAATTCGTGAAGAATACGGCGTCGCCCGGAAGAAGCTCCAGCACCCGCTCGCGGGCGTGATCCACTTCGCTGAGCGGAATCCTGAGCCGCTTGAACGCGTGCCCGTCTGGCCCATGAAAGGTGGGCTCGTCGTAGTACTCTTCGTGTGGCGCGAGCGTCCATGACCGGTGCGTACCGGGCAGGATCGCGGGCGCGATCGAGTCTTTGCCGACGGTGTCCAGCGCAATCCACGCGTTACAGCCCACCCCCGGCTCGAGACGCCAGTAGTAAGAGTCTTGATGATAGAAAGAATGGCCGTTGATTCCCGGGCTCTTGATCAGCGCCTGATCCGTAAACCGCTCCACGGGGCCGCCCAGCAAGCGCGTCATGACGGTTTGCAGGTTTGGATGGTCGGCAATTTCGCGGAATACAAGCTCGCGTTTGGCCGGTAGTTGGACACCCCAGGGAACCAGTCCGCCGGTAGGATGGCGGAACTTCGAGGGGTCCAGCACTTGAAAGTGATGGCGCGGCCAATCGTGGTTTCCATGGAAAATGTCGAGGAGTCGCTGGCGCAAAGGGCCCGCTTCTTCGGCCGAGAGCAGACCGCGCACCACCGTATATCCCTCTTCCTTGTATTGTTCGGTTTGAGACCAGCTGAAGTCCATAGTCAGGCAGCGCGCGGGCGGTCCTACTGAATCACCGGGCATTGCTCGATGAGGATGCTATCCGTATTGTTGTTGCTGTTGCACTCGACGGTGGTCGCGTGCCCCTGGCCGTCATCGTTGACCACCATGGTAACGGTGGAACCGACCGGTACACTCCCGTTCACCTGGCATGAAACGGGAAGGCAGGCGTCCCCGACCGGCACCGGTCCGTTGGTATACGAGACGCACAGGATGTTATTGTCCGTGACCGGTCCAAGATAGAAGGTGGCGGGCATGTCGGCGCCCACCACGCGGAAGCCGCGGTTGCAGACCCGCGCGTTGAGCGTGACGGTGCCCCCGCTTAGCCTGCAAATTTCGTCTTTATTGAGCGCCCCCGTGATGTCCGGCATGCTGACGGAGCCGGGACCCTGCACATTGGCGCGGAAGTTATTGAGCCCAGGCTGAAGAAAGTTCTGTTTCCACTGCGAGCTCGCCGGCACTGTCCCATCGTCGTTGATGTTGGTGATGCTGTAGGCGTGCTGATTCCACAGGGGGCGAGAGTCTGCCCACCGGTCGAGTCGATCGCGCAGCACGCGAACGCCGACATACGCGCTTTCGGGGTCGACCTGGGCGCCCGGATGTTGCATGCGACAAACATTGCCGTTTCCCGGAGTGCCTCCCAGTGGAGCGACGCACTTCAAGCCACCGGGCGCATCCGGAGAGAGCTCGCCACAATCGGCATTGGTGGAACAGCGACAAAAGCCGGAGTCGCACTGTTTTGAAAAGCAATCGGAATTGTCCAGGCAGCGTACCCCGGGATGGATGGGGTCAAGGTCCGGACAAACCACGTTGCAGTTGGGATTCGAGTTTACGACGATTTCGGTGCGGGTGTCCTTGTCCA
>DASXTY010000111.1:0-14776 GCA_036505155.1 Polyangiaceae bacterium
GCCGACCGGCGCTATATTTATAGACTGACTGAGGACGACTTAGATGGCTGAGTTCACCTGGGAGGCTCGGGCACGAACCGGCGAGCTACGTCGCGGCGTCATGGAGGCCGACGACGAAAACGCTGTAAACGCGCGTCTTCGTCAACAGCAGCTCAGCCCGGTTCGAGTTCGTCGGCGAATTGCCTTTACCGGCTTCCAGTTGGGAAGCGGCGTCGCCACCAAAGATCTGGTTACGTTCTCCAGGTTGTTTGCGACCATGATCGACGCGGGACTGCCTCTGGTTCAGTGTATCGACATCCTGGCCGGCCAGCAATCGAACAAGCATTTTGCCGCCGTGTTGCGCGACATAAAGAACTCGGTCGAACAGGGATCCTCGTTCAGCGATGCCTTGAAGCGCCATCCGAAGGTTTTCGACGAGCTGTTCGTCAACTTAGTCCAGGCCGGCGAGGTGGGCGGCATCTTGGACACCATCATGACCCGTTTGTCCGTCTATCTGGAAAAGCGGCAAAAGCTCCTGCGTCAAGTGCGGGGAGCGATGGTGTACCCGAGCGTGGTGGTCTGCATCGCTGCGGTGGTGATGACGGTGCTGCTGACCTTCGTCATTCCCGCGTTCGAAAACATGTTCAAGGACTTCGGGGGCGGCAGAGAAGCCCTGCCAAAAATCACGCAGGTGGTGGTGGCGCTCTCGCATGGATTCGTGTCCTATTTGCCCTTCATCATGATCGCAGCGGTGGTCGTGGTGGTCTCGGTAATTTACGTCTATCGCACCACTTCCGGTCGGCGCTTCTTTCACAATCTGATCTTGAATCTACCCATCGTGGGGCTGGTATTGCGCAAGATCGCGGTTGCTAGGTTTACCCGAACGCTCGGCACCTTGCTCCAGTCCGGCGTGCCCATCTTGGACGCCCTGGAAATCTGCGCGCGCACCGCGGGCAACGTGATCATCGAAATTGGCGTGATGCGGGTGCGAAAAGCCATCAGCGAGGGCAAAAACATGGCCGAGCCGTTGATGGCGATAAAGGTCTTTCCCGAGATGGTGGTGCAGATGATCGCGGTCGGGGAGCAAACCGGGGCCCTTGACCAGATGCTCAATAAAATTGCTGACTTTTACGAAGAGGAAACGGATATTGCAGTGGCTGCTCTGACCGCAGCGCTGGAGCCGATCATCATGGTCGGCGTGGGCGGTATGGTCGGAGTCGTGCTCATCGCCATGTACCTGCCCATCTTTTCGCTGGCGGGCAACATCAAGGCTGACTGAACGACGTTGCTTTTTGGCTATCGGCACAGCCCAGTCTGATGGCTTTTCGCTTAGGCATCCCAGAGAAACTGGCGGACGCTCCGCTATCCCGGCGGCTGGCCTGGCTCACCGGTGCCCGTCTATTGCTGCTGTGCGGGGTGCTGGGGCTGATGGCGGTTTTCTACCTGCGCGGCCAGGTGACCCTGGAATCATTTTCGGTGCGTTTGGCGATTGGGCTGCTCGGCGTTTCTTTTGCATTGGCGGGCGTATACGCCGCGGTATTGCGCTCGGGGCGTTTCATCCACCAGCTCGCGGATGCGCAACTGCTCTTGGATCAGTTGACCTGGACAGCCGTGGTGTATTTGTCCGGCGGCGCTTCCAGTGGAGCCACGTCTTTTTACGGATTGAGCTGTCTGGCGGGGGCGATCTTGACCGGCCTGCGGGGTGCAGCTCTTGCCGCGCTGAGTGGTGGCGTTTGCTTCGGCGCCTTGCTGTTGATGTTGCAGACAGGATGGCTCGCCCCTCCGCCCGACCAGCCACTTGCGCTCTATCGCCTCCCGACCGCCGAGATCGGCTATTACGTGATGGTCAACCTGCTGGCCTTGGTCGTGGTGACCTTGCTTGCGGGATACTTGTCGGAGCGCCTGCGCATTACCGGGGGGCAGCTGGTTCGTGCGGAGGAACGGGCTGAGCAGGCTGAACGCATGGCGGCCCTAGGTCAGCTGGCTGCCGGCTTGGCTCACGAGATCCGCAATCCGCTGGGATCCATCGCCGGCTCCATCCAATTGCTCAAATCGGGCAAGGGACTGAGCGAGGAGGACCGGCGCTTGTGCGAAATCGTCGAGCGGGAAGCGGGCCGTTTGAACGACCTGATCACCGATATGATGGATTTGTCCCGCCAACGGGCGCCCACTTTCACCAGCGTGGATGCAGCTGCGCTGGTCCGCGAAGTTGTGGAATTAGCATCAAAGTCCGGTCGAGCCGCCTCAGATGTTGCCGTGATTTTCTCCGGCCCGGAGCACGCTTGGGTGCGCGCGGATGATGCTCAACTTCGACAACTGGTATGGAATTTGGTGCGCAACGCGGTGCAGGCGAGTACTGCCGGTGATGAGGTGGAGGTCAGTGTACGCATAGATGGGCAGCCGGAAAGCGTCGAGCTCAACGTGAAGGACCAGGGCATCGGCATCGACGAAGAAGCCAAGAAGCGACTATTCGACGCGTTCTTCACTACCCGATCCAAGGGAACCGGGGTGGGGTTGGCTGTGGTCAAGCGTATTGCGGACGAACACGGTTTTGGCATCGACGTCGAAAGCGCGCAGGGGCGGGGAGCCGAGTTTCGCGTGCACCTGGGCCCCCCGCTGACCGGTGGTTAGGCGGAATCGTGACACCGGGTTACCGTGAAACTGGAAAAAGCAATTCAGGTGTGGCGCGAAACAGACACACCTGACGCGGACGCCCGACTGTCCAGGCCGGCGAGAGCGGTTAAATTCCTGCTGAATCCCAGAATTTTCAGCCTCAACGGGACTGGTGAAGCTTTGGCATCGAGTTTGCGTATAACCAGTCAGCATGCAGGAGCTCATCATGGTTCGCTCATCCCGCTGGTTCTCCGCCTTCATGGCAGGACTCTTCGCACTCCTGCTCTCGGCGGGGGCCTTTGCCGCCGAAGCCGAAACTTTCGTTAAGTCGAAGCAGAATGAACTCACCGTGCTGCTCAAGCAGCCGAAGTCCAACGCCGTCGAGCAAAAAATCGGGCAGGTCTTCGATCAGATGCTGGACTATCACGGCCTTGCCAAGGACTCGCTGGGTGACTTCTGGTCCGAGCTCACGCCCCCTCAACAGCAAGAATTCGAATCGCTGCTAAAAGATCTAGTTCGCCGCGCTTACCGCAAGAACTTGCGGAAGACTCTGGACTACGAGGTGGCGTTTCAGGGCGAGGTCAAAGCCGATCGCGGCCAGCTCGTCCGAACCGTCGCGCGGAATAAGAGTAACAAGCGAGAAGAACCCATCAGCGTCGATTATGTGTTGCACCAAGTGAGCGGAGAGTGGCGTGTCTACGACATCGTCACCGAGGGCTCGAGCCTGCTCAAGAACTATCAGGATCAATTCCGGCGCATCATTAAGAAGAAGGGTTTTGACGAGCTTTTGCGCCGGATGCGACGCAAAGTCGAAACCGACTCTTGAAGCTCGACTCCACTGGGATAAGCTCCTAGCGCTGTGGGTCCAACTGGTAGCTCAAGCGCTCCGCCGCTACAGCCGGGGCGGCGCGAAATACGAGATGTCGAGCCCAGCGGGGAGCCCCGAGCTCCGCTGCGGTTGATGGTAGCTCGGGGGGCGCTGGGTCTCGAGCTATATGAGCCGGTTAGACTTGGCCCGCTGGAAGTCGAATCGCTGGCACTCACTTTGCCAGGCTTGCGCTTCCCCCAAAACCTCTCTGGCGGCGTTTCCAGATTCCGTCACCGTCGCGGCGATCTAGAACGAGCGCGTCTGCGCGTGAGCTTGGACGGTCTGGCGCGGTGGCTGGAGGGTCATCTATCCGACATCGTTGGTCCCCTGGAACGTCCGCTGGCAGTTTGGGCTGCCGGGGACCGGTTAAGCGTGGGGATGGCAGGCGAGCAGGGGGTTCTCGCGTTTGATATTTTGTGGGCGCCCGTATTGGGACACGCGCGCTGGGTGATTTGCGATGCGCGCGGCTCTAACCTCGGGGGTCCCGCGCTGGGGTTTGCCATGCGGGCGGTGGAGGCCGCTCTGGGCAGTCTGGTAAGCCGGCGCGGTCGGATCTTCGGCATTGAAAATTGCGGCACGACCATCGCCAAGACGGTATTGCCCGCGGTGGGTGCTCGAGCGCCGCAAGCGCTACGCGTTCGTCTTGGTCCGATGCGGGGTCATGAGGGGGATGTAGTGACTCTCGAGCTGGATGCGACGTTTCTGCCTCTTCAATTACGGGGAGACGCAGTGCGTGCACTGGAGCTCGGGGAACTGCTGAGGGAAGCGGATGAAGCGCTGGCGTGTGGCGAAGTCGATGTCGCCCGGCGCGCGTACGTGTCGGCGCTCGAACAGGCGCCGCGTCACCCCGAGATTTCGCGAATCATCGCCGAGATCGACGCGGTGGCCGGAGACCGCGAAGAGAGCGCCTTGGCCCTGCTTTCCGAGTCCATGCCCCTGGAAATGGCGGGTGCTGTGGCTGCCGAGCTTCTGTTTTCCGCCAAAGATTTGGACGCCGCGAAAGCCGCGCTTTCTCGAGCAGCCGAACAGGAACGCTTTGCACCGCTGGCAGCCTCGCTGTGGCTGCGGATGGCCGAGATCGAGCCCAGCGAACCGGCGCGCGGCAACGCGCTGGATCGCGCGGTGGCTTGCAGTCCGGCGTACGCGCGCGCCCGATGGGCGAGGGTCGATTACCGGTTGAGCCAAGGGGAAGCCGAGGCGGCACTCACCGACTGCGAACAATTGGAGGCCGGCGTCGCCGGAGCACGCGCGCGACACGATGTCCTAAGCCGCAGTGCACGGCGCTTCTTGGAGCAGGGCTTCATACGAGACGCCGGCAAGTTGTTCGAACGCTCGCTGCGTTACGCGCCGGACGATGTTTCCGCAACCGCGGGGCTGGCCCGAGCACTTTTGGAAGCCGGGCGTCCCGAGCGGGCAATTCCGCTTTTGAACCGCGCGGTCTCGCTCAGCGCGCGCGCGGGCGATCCAGATGTGGATGCGCTGCTCGACCTGGCCCGCTTGCTCGCCGAAATCGAGCATGACCTCCCGCAGGCGGTGGCGCGGGCTCGTCAGGTGCCATCCGCCTCCCCGCGTGCGGCGGAAGCCCGCTTTCGCGAGGCGCAGTGGAGAGCGGCCCTGGGGGACCACAGCGGGGCATCGATGGCATTTGCGCGCCTGCGCGAGGCGGTCGAGCTAGGACGAGAGCGGCGCCCGATAGCAGCCGGCTGGCTGGCGGAAGCCGCCCGTTTCGAGGGCGAGGTGCAGGGCGACTGGCCGGCCGCCGAACGCTACTTAGGGGAGGCACTTCGACTCTTACCCAACGATGAGGAAATCAGCCGGGCCTACCGGGAAGCTGCCGCCAAGAACCGTCACTAGTTGCTAGTTCTCTTCCACACAGGCGACCAGCTCCCAAGACCGAAGCCTCCGACCCCCCAAAGCCTACTGGATCCAGCATCCCAGACCAGCTGCGAGACCCAAGCCCATTCGAGCGCCTCGTCGTCGGCGTCAGCCGGGCCGCACAAAGAAAAGATCCGAGATATATTCATTGTCGGTGTCTCAATAAGAACCAGCGCCGTCCGCGCGCTCGGCTCGTCGAACAGCGCCGCAAATACATACACGACACCATCGAGCTCTCCTATAGCGAGCGCTGTAACCTTGGTGCAAGCCGGCAATGGGGTAAAGCTTGCTCCCTCGTCCACCGAGACCGCCAAGGCTCGCGCGGGCGCAGCCAGCGCCAGCACCCCCTTTTCAGCAACTAGTGAGAGCTGTTCGCACGCGGAGAAACCACCGAGCTCGGGGCTTGGGCTTTTTTGCCAGCTCTGACCCGCGTCGTCCGAGCACAACAACAGCTGCTCAGAACCAATCGACAAAAGCCCAAAGGTTTTCGAGTCAGACACGGCGACGGCGCGCAAAAGCCCTCCGGTCTCCACCCTGGTCCAGCTTGTGCCCGCATCACGACTGCGAAGCAGCTTTCCCGAAGAAGTGAGCGCCAAAAGCAGCTGGTCATCGTCGCGGGAGGGCTGAAATAACTGGATAGCGAGCGAATCCCGCCCCCGCTCGTCGAGCTCGGCGAGGAAGGTCGAAGTTAACCACTCCGGGTTGCGAGCGGCGCGCCAGCGCCGGCCGATCTGTCCTGAGCTCGTGGCGTATACCACCGCTTCACCGCTCGCTACTGAGCACAAGCTCTCCAACCTGCCACCGCCCGCATCCAGACGCACCGGGGATTCACCTCCGTCGAACCACAGGATATGCTCACTGGCACTAACCAGAATGCTGTCGCGCACCGATACCGTGAACAACGGTTCGGTCGCCAACGGTGCTCGCTGGAATTCCCATGGTTCAGCAGCCAGCGCGGGAAGCTCGTTGTCAAGGGTTGGCTCGATGAGCAGCTCGGGCAGCTCCGGGTTACCCTCGTCGTCCGCATCCAGCGGCGGCAGGTCATCCAAGACCAGATCGGTCAGCGCGCCGTTCGGCGCTGCTTCCTCATCGACTAGCCCTTCGGGCGGAGCTTCTTCAATCCCGATCGAAGGCTCCTGACCCGTCGGTCCGAAGAAGTCTCCCTCCTCCGGTTCGCCGTCATCGACCGCGTCGCGTAACAGCACCCCGATATCCAGCACGGTTTCGGCGCGGTCGTCTTCCTCTTCATCGAGCGGCTTGTGAAGCTCCACCCCGGCGTCGATCTCGCTTTCGGCTTCATCTTCGGGGTAGACGCCCTGATCCTCTTCGAAGTTCTGGAAAAGCCCGCCAAAATCCGCAAAATCGTCGGGCGTCGCGTCGTCGGCGGCCGGCTCATCGTCCAGCGGAGGCAGTGGGTCCGGCGCGTCCAGTTGTTCTTCAGAAGATGAACTGTGCATAGCTAACATCCCGACATCTGAGCCTTTGCGAGCTTTCGCCGGAAAAGGTCCAGGCTCGACTTTAAACCTGCGAAGAAATTTCCTAGCACCCAGTCGGAGCTTGGGCTAGCGTCTCGAGCTTCTCGCGCCATGGGGCACCGAGCGGAACAGGTTCTCTTCACTACACGCATTGGTTTGGAGCGGCAGGCACTTGGAGCAGGCTGGTTCGCGCGCGGCCGCGCATGCTTATCCCCGGAGGCTGGGTCGGCGCGGAGTTTTCCTCGACCCGGGGTAGTGAACACCAAGCAGGAGCCAAGCGGGTGACCGAGTTGGTGGTAGACGCCGGTCCGGAAAGAGATCCCGAGCACGGCGAGCGGCCAGTGAATCCGAGCCGGATAGCCAAGTCGGTGCGTATCGATTCGCGAGTAGTCGACGCCTGGTGCGTTTGGCTGGGATCATTGGCGACCGACGCTGAAGCTGCGTTAGCCGCTGCTATCGCATACCAAGAATTGGATGGTCCTGCGCGCGATGCATGGCTGGATGCTCTGGTTCAGGACTCGAGCCGCCTAAAAGTACCGCTCATCGCGGTTTACGCCCCGCTTTTGGCGGTGGAGTCCGATCCACTGCGACGAAGACGGATCACGGATGCTCTGGGACCGGATGATCCGGCGGTGGCGCCCCGAATGGTCCCGCGATCGCTGGCTGGGGCAACCAAAGACGGCGCGCGGATAGGGGTGATCATCGTGCCTTTGTACCTGGATTTCGTGCAGGTTCTCGTCTGCGCCTACCGGCCGACCAGGGGGTTCGAGTGGGTTCGGCACGACCCGATCGTCGATCGCAGTCGAGCGCCAAGGGTTGGCGATGAGGTGGGAGGCGCTCGTGTGGACGCTTCCCCCATCAAAAGCGTAGTTGACGAGCTCGCGATCACAGTACTCGCTCACCAGCGTGGCGGCCGCGCGCTGCCCGAGGCACTGCGTATTTTTGCCGATCTATTTGTCGCGGCTGACAGCGGAAGTGTGCCGCCGCCGTCGACTTGAGTCGCCATTTTTTTTGGCGGTTCTGCTCGGACTCGGGTGCGGCTCGGCGCGAACCGAGTCTGGGGCTGTAAACACCACGTCCTCCACCACCGAGGTGGTGCAGTTTGCCTATGAGACCACGCAGGGGCAGATTTTCGGGAGCAACACCACGCGCGGGCGCGTCACCATCGTGCTGTTTGCGACCACCTTCGACATGGCTTCGGAGTGGCTCGCCACTCTCATCAATCGAATTTTACATGAGCACCGACCGCGCATTAACGCGGGGCTGGTAATTCTGGAAGCGCCGGAGCACGCGATTTTGGCGGAGACATTCCGCGCTTCGCTCAAGTTGAGCTACCCGGTTGCCATGGCCGATTCCGAGACTCTGAGCGGCCAGAGTCCATTTGGCAGAATCAGCAGCGTTCCCACGTTTTTTGTCCTGGATCGGAAGGGACGCATCGTGTGGCGACGAGCCGGCATCGCCCAGCGCAGCGAAATTGTCGAGGCACTTCATAGCGCCGCAGAACGCTGATACCTGATACCGGATGACCCAAGACAATCTGTCATTGGCTGAGACTTTGGCGGCAGCCGCCGCGGAGCCCGCGGTTATCGACAATGTTTTGGTGGGTAGCGCAGGGTGGACCGATCGGACTCTCATCGAAAGCTCGCTCTTTTACCCAAAGGGAGCCAAAACACCGCAAGCGCGCCTCGCCCACTACGCGAAGGCCTTTTCGCTGGTGGAAGTCGACGCGAGCTATTACACGCTTCTCCCGCCGGAAACCGTTGCCCGCTGGGTTTCCTGGACGCCGGAGCGATTTCGTTTCGACGTTAAGGCGCATCCCGTGCTGACCGGTCACCCCATCGACGTATCCCGGCTTCCCTCTGACCTGAAAGGTGAGCTTGTAAACTTGGGTTTCGAACGGCGAGTTTACGCCGACCGCCTGCCGCAAGCATTGCGCGAAGAGATGGAGAGGCGTTTTTTTGCGTCTGTCGAGCCACTGGTCTTGGCTCAACGCCTGGGCGCGGTGCTCCTGCAGTTTCCCCCTTGGTTCGTCGCGACGCGGCGCAATGCTGCGCGCATCGAGGAGTTAGCTGAGCTCTGGTCGAAAGTGCCCTTCTCTGTGGAGTTTCGCCATAGTAGCTGGCTTTTGCCGGAACGGCGCGAACGCGTCTTCGATCTGCTCAAACGACGCCGTCTGAGCTACGTATGCGTGGACGAGCCCCAGGCAGGGCCGGTGTCCGTTCCCCCGGCGACTGCGGTGACCAACCCCGAGCTTGCCCTGGTCAGATTTCACGGCAAGAATCTGAAGGGGTGGACGCGGCGAGGAGCCACGGTACAGGAGCGCTTCGACTACGTGTACAGCCCCGACGAGCTAAGGGAGTGGGTCGCGCCCATCCGCCTGCTTGCCCAAGGGGCGCGGGCCGTGCACGCCATCTTCAACAACTGCGTGCGAAACTACGCCGTGGTGAACGCCAAGGGCCTGAGCGTCCTACTTTCCCAGGATGCGGGTTTAACGCACGCGTTCTAGCCGGTATGTGAAAGCGAAGTTGCTGGCGGCTCCACCGGGTTGACCCCGGCTCACAAGGCCTTAATCTGACGCGTCTCCTGGAGGACCAAAGTATGCCCAAGCTCGAAGGATCCAAGACACACCAAAACCTGAAAGAAGCTTTCGCCGGTGAATCGCAGGCGAATCGCCGGTATGTGTATTTTGCAAAGGTTGCCGATATCGAGGGTTATCCGGAAGTTGCCGGGCTGTTCAAGGACACTGCGGACGGTGAAACCGGTCACGCGCACGGACACCTGGATTTTCTGAAACAAGTCGGCGATCCGGCGACCGGCAAGCCCATTGGCGATACCCTGAAGAACCTGAACTCCGCGGTAGCCGGCGAAACCTACGAATACGAGACGATGTATCCCGGCATGGCCAAAACGGCGCGCGAGGAAGGCTACGAAGAGATCGCCGAGTGGTTTGAGACTCTGGCAAAGGCAGAGAAGTCACACGCGGGCCGATTCGCCAAGGCCGCCAAAGAGCTCGACTAGTGTGCTGAGGGCTTTCGGCGCGCGGGCGCGCTGAGGTAGTCCGATGAGCAAGCTCCCCTCGCGTAAGCCCGATCGTCCGCCAGCGCGGGGCCCAGCCGACGCGCGCTACTGGGATCCGCGAGATTTGGAGAACGAGCTTCGGCGCACTTTCCAAATTTGCCACGAGTGCCGGATGTGCGCGACCTATTGCGGCGCGTTTCCGCTGCTTTTTCAGGCCGTGGATCGGGATGTGGACCGAGGAGCTCAAGGGGCGGAAGAACTCGGCGGGGAGCTATTCGAGTCGGTCAGCGATCATTGCTGGCAGTGTAAGCTTTGCTTCGTGAAATGCCCGTATACAGTAGACGACGGGGCTCCCGAGCTCGTGGACTTCCCCCGACTAATGGCTCGGGTGAAGGCTCAGAGGGCTCGCAGACAGGGCGTCGCGTGGGTGGACCAACTGCTCGGTGAGCCCCAGTGGATCGGGTGGCTCGGCGCTGGAAAACCGGCGCCTTTCGCCAACTTGGTGAGCGCAAACCGGCTGGTGCGGAGAGCGGCGGAAAAGGTCACCGGCATTTCGTCCGAGTTCCCCTTGCCGCCCATGGCCGAAACCAATGTCTTTCGGTGGTTCGGGCGCCACGTGCCAGATCAGGATGCCGGGCGTGCGGGGGAGGTCGCGCTGTTTCCCACCTGCTACGCAGAGTTCAATTTTGCGGACGTGGCGGTCGCGTCGGTGCAGGTGCTGGAAAAGAACGGCCTGCGCGTGTGGTGGCCGGAAGGCCTGACCTGCTGCGGGATGCCCAACTTGGACGGGGGTGACGTGAATGCGGCGACCGAAAAGATGCGACAAAACGTGGACGTTTTGTGGCCGCTGGTGCGCCGAGGCATGAAAGTTGTGATTCCGGGTCCGACCTGTGGCTACCTGATGAAAAAAGAGCTCTCCACCTACTTGGACGATTCCAGAGCCACGGAGGTCGCGAGCGCCACCGTGGATCTGATGGAGCTCTTAGAGCGCAAGCGCCGGGACAAAACCCTCAACACCCACTTTCCGACCTCTTTGGGGAAGGTCGCGTACCATGCCGCCTGCCACCTTCGCGCGCAAAAGATGGGAGTGCCCGGCGCGCGCGTATTGTCCGCCGTGCCGGGTACCGAAGTGCGCATCATCGAGCGCTGCTCCGCCGTGGACGGCACCTGGGGCATGAAGGCTCAGTTTTACCAAGAAGGGGCGCGATTTGGTAAAAGGCTTGTGGCATCTATTGTCGAGCAGGAGTCAGCGTTGGTGGTAAGCGACTGCAGCCTGGCGGGTCTGCGCATCCTCAAAGAAACCGGGAAGCAGCCCTTGCATCCCGTGCAGGCCCTGGGAGAGGCGTACGGTCTGCCGGCCCTCGGCCGACTCGAGAGCGTGACGTGAAGCCGGTGGAACGAGCCGAGGTCCTGGACCTCGAGAGTTACGAGCAGGTCCGTGAGCCATTCCGGCGCCGGATAATGGCCGAAAAGCGGGTGCGCCGCGTGCCCTTGGGAAATCACATGACGGTGCTGTTCGAAAACCACGACTCGGTTCTGTTTCAAATCCAGGAAATGCTCCGCACCGAGCGGATTTCGAGAGAGCTGGCGATCCATCACGAGATCGATACCTACAACGCCTTGGTGCCCGGCCCCAACCAGCTCAGCGCCACGGTTTTCATCGAATACCCAGACCACATCGAGCGCGACCAGATGCTCGAGCGGTTGGTCGGCGTCGAGGGTGGCTTTTACCTGTTGGCGGCTGGGGAGCGCCAGGCGGCTATCGGAGAAAAACGGGGCGAGCGCACCGATCGCACCACGGCCGTCCAGTACATCCGGTTTTCGCTCTCGGAGCGCGCGGCGCGCGCGATCCGCAAGGGCGATCCCCTATCGCTTGGAGTTGACCATCCAAGCTACTCGGCAGAGGTCGAGCTATCTCCGGCCACCGTACAAAGTCTTGCGGCGGATCTCAACGACTGACGGCTCGGTCACCCCTCCAGCGGGCGGAGATCCAGATCGACCACCAGCGGTAGGTGGTCCGAGGCCTGTCTAGCCAAGCCGCCTTTGCAGACGTGAGAAGACAAGAGCTGAAGGTCGCCGCGGATGAAAATCCCGTCCAGCGGACGTACCGGCAGGACCGCGGGGAAAGTGTGGGATGCCTTTCCGGCTCGGGAGAATCCCGCCGGGATCAGAAAACGCGGCCCTAGGGAACCCCAAAGATCGTTCAGATCGCCGCCCAGAACTATCGGCGTGTGATGGTGCAGACCCCTGAAGGGCTCACACGACAGGAAGCGCTCCAACTGAGCTGCGCGCTCCGATCCAGCCAATCCCAGGTGAAGGTTATGCACGATCACGGTACGCACGTGCCCGGCGACGCGGGCTTTGAGATGCGCCTGCAGTGCACCTCGCTTCTTTCGAGTACCCACGGTCAAGTCGACATGATGGATGTCGGAAAGCGGCCACCGACTTAAGATTGCGTTTCCGTATCCACCCATTGAAAAGCGATGCTGGGGGCCGTAGGCGATATGCGGCATATGCAGCGCCTCACCCAGCATTTCGGCCTGATCGTGAAAACTTGCGCGCGGAAAATCTTGAGACACCTCTTGGAGCAGCGCCACGTCGGGGTGATGCTGGCTCAACAGAGAGATGATGCGTTCGGGACGATACCGACGGTCGACCCCACCAATTCCCTTGTGAATGTTCCAGGACATGATCCGAAAATGCATGGGAGTGGACGGGAGGGGCTTTGGACGCCCGACTCTACAAGATACATCGCCCCGGGGTTTCCCGGCGAGGGTGATGAACGCTCTTCCTCTAAAATGGCCCCCGGCGCGTCGTAGCTCGTGCGCCCGCCCGCCCGGGGCGCCGGCGACCGGGCCAAGCGGTTCGGGGGCGAGACCCGGGTCTCGCCAGGGCCCAAGCCGAGTGTTATACCCGAACCGGCTGGCTGATGATTGACGAGGTCTTGCGCGAGCTGGGTCAGGCCAATGAAAAAGCCCATGAGGCCCTTAAACGCGAGCTCGGTAAGCTTCGCACCGGGCGAGCTCATGCCGGTATGTTGGACGGAATTCGCGTCGACTACTACGGGCAGAGCACGCCCATTCCTCAGATGTCCACCGTGAGCGTCCCCGAGCCACGCCTGCTGACGGTAAAAGCTTGGGACAAGTCTCAGGTTCAAGCCATCGACAAAGCGATTCGCGAAAGCGGGCTGGGCCTCAATCCACAGGTGGATAGCGAACTCATTCGCATTCCCATCCCTCCGCTAAGCGAAGAGCGCCGCAAAGAGCTGGTAAAGGTGGCGCATAAGCATGGCGAAGAGTGCAAGGTCTCCATCCGCAAGGCACGTCACGACGCGCTGGACATGCTGAACGAAATCAAAAAGGAGGGGGAGGCGAGCGAAGACGAGGTCGACCGTGCCAAAAAGAAGGCGGAGGAGCTGGTGTCAGCCGCTGGTCAGGCGGTCGACCACATCGTAGCGTCCAAGGAAAAGGACATCCTGGCTGTCTGAAAACCCCGGGCAATTGTCGTGGCGGGCTGACGGATGTCGCGAGAAAACACCTAGAAGCTTGACAAATTTTGCCTGGAGGCGAGAATTTCCAGTCGAGCCAGAAGGTGACGCGACGCTTCCAACCCATAACCCCAAGGAGCTGAATGCGGGCCGCAGCGTTCGGAATCAGTGACGTCGGGCTTCAGCGCGACCACAACGAAGATAGCTTTGCCATCTTGAGCGAGCATGAGCTGTATATTGTTGCCGATGGCATGGGAGGGCACCGCGCTGGCGACGTGGCCAGCAAACTAGCGACCAGCGCTATCGTCGACTTCTTCCTGGCTAGCGCCTCGCAGGAAGTCACCTGGCCGTTTCATTTCGACGCCCGACTGACGGAAGAAGAAAATCGCTTGTTGACCGGGATTCGTCTGGCCAATCGCCAGATCCTGGAACGCAGCACTCGATCTCGTGAATGTCGCGGCATGGGCACCACCGTGGTCGGAGCACTTTTCAGTCCGCAGAAAAAGAAAATGTTCATTGGGCACGTGGGTGACAGCCGCGCCTACCGAGTCCGTGGAGACGAAATAAAGCAGATGACCAGGGACCATTCGCTGGTCAACGATTATCTAGCCGCGATGCCCGAGCTCAGCGAGGAGCAGCGCAGCGAATTGCCCAAAAATGTGATTACGCGGGCGCTGGGAATGCAGGACCAGGTGACGGTCGACCTTCAGAGCGACGATACCGAGGCCGGTGACTTGTACGTGTTATGTTCGGACGGGCTGAGCGGGATGATCGAGGACACCGAGATACTGGAAGTCATCCGCACTACCGAAGACCTGTCGGAAGCCTGCCGAAAGCTGGTGCGAATGGCCAATGAGCATGGGGGCGAAGACAACATCACTGCCGTCATTATACGAATTGAGGTGGATGCGGAGGATGAGCAGCTTCTGGCGACGCGCGACACGCCTCCCCATGTCATGCAGATTTCAAACCCACAAAATCCCGCCCAGCGCGATAGCGTGCCCGATTCGCGTCGCGAGGCTTAGGCGACTTCAGGACACTAGGAGCCGCAGCCTTCCAGCAAGACCCAACCGTCGAGACGGCAGACGTTGGTGGGGGTCTGCGGATCGAGAACCTTCGGGCACGTCACCTTTGCGTACACTTTACCCGCCCCCACTTCCGTTCCCGAGACGCTGACATCGAACGAACAAGGAGATGAGGCCATTCCCGCCCTCGGCGTCTGCAAGTGCCCCGTGCTGACGCTTTGCATGTCGATTTCGCCCATGCCGACACCGCCCGCGGGAACGGAAGCGGACTGGATATTGAAGCTCGAGTTGTTCTCCTGTGCGAAGGTCTCCGCTCTTATCGAGAACGTTCCGCTTCCAGAAATGGTGCAGGAGATGGACGCGCCCTGCTCTCCGTTCGAGATGGGAGTGCCGCGGTTGCTGGCGGTAGTGGGTGCGAGAACTCCGATGTTGAGCT
>DASXTY010000112.1:0-1567 GCA_036505155.1 Polyangiaceae bacterium
CATGATGTCGATGGGCTTGAAGTGCCGAAGGAAGTCCTCTGGCGTTCGCCACTGGTCTTTGAGCGCGTGCGCAATCTCCTGAGCGAGAAAACGCTCCGAGCCCTGGTTCAACTCTGACGCAAAAGGTTTATCCGGCGAGTCTGGAGGTGACATTTCGCATGCATGGTAATGCGCTTGGGCGCGCCACCGCCAGTGAAAGTCGCGGGCTGCTGAGATTCGCCCGAAGGACGCGGTTTTCTAAAAAATTCCGTCAGACCTTGGACGTTTTGTCGCGCGGTTCTTTCTGTGCCCCTGGGGCCTTCGCTTGTTGCGCCCCTGCTTGTTGGCAAAAAACAGCCGAGCCGCCACCTCAGCAGCCGCATCATCCAACCGTTTTGCCACGCGGCGCCCCTGACTGGGGCTCAGCACCAGCCCGACGAATATTCGTCCGCCTCGGGGGGCCAGGGCGGCGATTCGGGTCAAATCGTAACCCAATGCAGCAGCGTTAAACACGATCTGGCCGCCGGTCGTAAGCGCGAAGGGGCTAGAATCTGGACGACGTTTGCGCATGCCCCTAACGCTGCGAAAGACGTGCCATTCCGAAAGGTCAAAAAAGCCCGAAATATCGTGCCCGAATCGTCTCGAATTCGGACGGTTGCGACGAAACAGCTCTCCCGTCGTCTCATCGCGAGAAGAAAGGCGACCACGATAGATACCAGGGTGGCCTTTTGCCCCGATCTGAGCTCGGGTGTGCATGGCGCCCTGGCGTCTGGCCTCGAGCCTCGGGTATGATCCACCGGTGGCCTCGCCCAAGGATTTGAACATGCCCCGCGCCGCCTCGCCCACCTCGATAAGCAGTATGCAGGTGGACGTAACCACGCGCATGGGGGCTCTGACCCCGGCAATTTCCACCGGCCTTCACACTTTGGACGGTATGCTGATCGGAGGTCTAAGAGCCGGCGTATTAATGGTGGTGGGCGGGGCGCCGGGCGTGGGCCGGACGGCATTCGCGCTGCTTTTGGCGTATATGGCAGCGCGCGCCCGAGCGGCGGCGATTTTTGCCAGCGCATCCCTCGACGAAACCGAAGTCATCGCCCGACTCGCTGCGCGGGCACTGCATCGCGAGTACCCGGATGCGACGACTTCTTACGGGGCCATTTGGTCCGGGCAGGCTTGGCAAGATGACGTCACTCGTCGCGCAGTCACTCAATCCGTCGACACGGTGGTGAAAAAAGTGGGTGGCTCGTTTTATGTGCATCGGACCCGCCCCTTTGCTTCCACCGCCGAGCTCGGGAAAGGCGTGGCACAGCTATGGGGGCGTTATGACAAGGTCTTATTGGTGGTCGATGACATGGAGACGTATGCGGCCAGCGTTGACGAGCAGCCGGAGCAGGCGGCGATGGTGAATCAGAGCTACGAAAGCCGGATAGCCCAGGTTGGATTCGAGCTCGCGCAGTTGGCGGAGCAGGGATGCGCCGTGGTCGCCACCGTGCTGGCGCGGCATCTAGACCTGGCGTCGCCTTCCGCAACGCTCGCGGCCGAGCTCCGGCCGAGCTCGGCCGCCCCTGAGAATGCGTCCGAGCGCCTG
>DASXTY010000113.1:0-4685 GCA_036505155.1 Polyangiaceae bacterium
TAGCGGTCACGGTGGCCGGCGGCGAGCGCAGAGTGTTGGCAGCGCGCGCGCTGCAACCCGGGCAACGTCGCTGGGTGGATTGGCGTGTCGACTTGAGCGCTTTCGGCGGCCAAAACGTGGAGCTCGAGCTTTCGACACAAGCTAGGCCCGGAGAAGATGGGAAGCCACCGCCGGCGGCGCCCGCCTTTTGGGGCTCGCCGGTAGTTCTGGCCCCAGCGGCAGCTTCGCTCCCGTTCAATATCGTTTTCTTTGTCGTGGATGCGCTCCGCGGCGACGCGGTGGCCGGGTTACATGATCCCAAGCTCGACGCGCAAATGGCGCGAGCTCCTCATCCACCGCTCGATGCCTGGCTTCCCAAGCTCGAAGGCCTGACGCCAAACCTGGATGCTCTGGCGGGGCGTGGCGTGTCCTTCGCCAGAGCCTCCTCTGCTTCCACCTGGACGCGTCCGGGCACCATCGCCATGCTCACCGGCGCCCGCTCCGGCTCGCTCGGCCTTTCGCCGCGCGAAATGATTCCATCCATCAAAGAGGTACAACAATTCTACGCGCTAAAACCCCCTTTTCTGCCCAGACTTTTGCGCACTCGGGGTGCCGTCACGCGCGCCTTCGTCAACAACTTTTACTTGGTTGGTTACGCCGGCGTGGGCGTCGACATCGGATTCGAAGGCATGATCGATCACCGGCATCCGACCAATGACACAGAGTGGATCACCCAGGATACGCTGACTTGGCTGCGGGAGAACAAGAACCAGCGCTTCGCGTTGTTCGTCAACTACGGCTCGCCCCACAGTCCCTACGAGCCGCCGGCGGCGGACCTGCAAGCGGTGCCGCCCAGCCCGGTCGGTCCTTCGAACGCGACGGTGCGAGCGTATCTAGGGGAAATCCACAAAGACGACACTGCAATCGGTCGCGTGGTCGCCGAACTGGACGCGCTCGGGCTTCGCGAGGATACGCTGGTGATAGTTACTGCGGACCACGGAGAGACGCTCAGCGTCGAGCACGAAAGCATTCCGCTGGGCTTGATGCGGGATCCGCCGTCCGGCCGTTTCCATCATCTGCTTTGCATTTGGGATGAAACGGTGCGCGTACCTATCATCCTGAGCTACCCCAAGCGACTACCACAGGGAGTGCTGATCACCGAACCCGTGCAAACCACGGATATCGTTCCGACCGTGATCGATCTCGCCCAAATGGAAAGGCCCGCCGCCACCCAGGGCCGATCGCTGGTTCCCCTAGCGCAGGGAAAACCCGCGGTAGCGCAGCCTATCATCGTCGAGGGCCGCGGGGCGTGGGCGATCCGGGACGGCCGATACCGCCTGATCGTGCGAGAGCGAGCGTATCAACGGCTGCGAACCATTCACGGAGAGCGCACCGTCGCGCTCGAGCTTTACGATCTCGAAAACGATCCGGGCGAACGAGACGAAATCAGCTCTGCGCATCCAGACATCGTGCAGCGCTTGAAATCAAAGCTGGAGTCGCACTTGAATGCCCAAGCACGCAGGGACCAGCCAATCAGCAGCTCGCAGTCCGGCGCGCACCCGATCATCCGCCTGCGTTTCGTGACCGCAGGAACTCGGCATCGCGCCAGCGGCTCGCTCGAGGCAAGTCCACCGCCGGGAGAACATCGAGCGGTTCTCAAAGCGCGCGGGGTCCGGCTGGACGCGCGCGCGCTGCGCGAGCGCGGCGGCGGGTGGGATTTCGATTTTTCCACCGAGCCGGACCGAAGCGTCGGATTCGATCTGGAGGTGGACCCTCCGACCGCGGACGTGAAGTGGCGGCTCCTGGTGGATGGCAGACCCTGGCCAGCGGAGCGCGTCTACGCGGGCAGCTTTGGGTTGCGGGCCGAAACGCTCGCCGGGGGCGTGGTCGGTGAGCCGATGCGAACCATCGCCGCCGCTGAGCTCACGCCCCTGGTGGATCCGAAGCGGGACTGGGGTTTGTTCGTAACTCGAGACAGCATCGCACACGAAGTGGAGCTTACCCGAGAGGGCGCGAGCCAAGAGACCCTTCGCCTGATGCACGCATGGGGCTACGCGGCCGATGAAGTCGAGTCAGACGACGCGGCAGCGCCGGCCCCGCGCTAAAACCCGGAACAAAAGGGGCGTTTGGCAGCGCCCGAGCGCCCTACCGGCTACGGGGCCCGAGGGCGGGCCGGGGCAGACCGGCTTCCAAAGCCGATGCGCGCTAGAGTAAACGTGTGGTAGCGTCGCGGGGATTTCGCGTGCCGGGTGCGTTTTTACGACAAGGAAAGCTGCGCCTAACGGCGCCCCCGTGAAAGTATGACAGGAGCTAAACAGGAATGAGAAAGGTGCGATGGGGCGCGTTGATGGCGCTCGGTGTCGTCTTGGTTGGTTGCAGCCGTAGTGCTAACGAACTGCTGCCCGACGGTAGGCCGCCTGGAGCGGTAACCACGTATAAGGGCGGGGTCTACGACAGTTGCTTCAAGACCGCGGCCGTAGGCGATAACCCGCTCATCGACAACCTTGACACGATGTATCCGTCGTGGCTGTGCTGCGACTGCAACCCAGCGATGCCGTGCGACGGCGGGAAGCCCGAGTCAACCAGCGACAAGGGCCTCGAAGGTCGGATCGGATCTTGGAAATCCTGTGGGGGTTGGGGAGCAACGTACTGCGGCCAAGCGACGCCGACACTTGATTGGCTGGATGACAATGGCAGCCGCGTCCTGCACTTTTCTGTCAATGGGGCCAAAGGCCAATATCTCCCTGACCTTGCCAAGCCCACTAAGTTTCAATACCTCGGAGCGTGGGTGGACGGCACCTTGCGAGAGGCTCCTTCCGCTATGGGCTCGTGTTATCAGTCGAGCCAGTACGTCAGTCTCGTCAACAAGTCGTGCTTCAACGCTGATGAATACGCGGGAATCTGGTTCATGGCGCGAGGTTCCGGAGAGGTCGCGCTTGAAGTCGTGACCCCCGAATCGTGGCCGATCGACGACGGCGGTGACGCCACCATTCCGGGTGACTTCTTCTCCACCAAGATAGAAATCCCTTCCACCAGGGCTGGCGTACCTCCAACCCAGCTTTCCCCGAACAACTGGCAATGCTTCAGCTTCCCATGGAAAGTTTTCAAAACAGGAGGGTGGGGGAGTTCGAAAGGCAACATCAACACGCTCACGGGCAAAAGAATTATTTCCCTGCGATTTGCTAGCCTGGTTACAACTTCCCCCGCGCCGAGGGATTTCGAAATTTTTGTGGACAACCTCGCCTTCATCCCCAAGCCCAAGTTGGATGCGGGCACCTGCTCGACCAGCGACGACGTATGTGGCAGATCCGCCGGTACGGGAGGCGCTTCAGCCGGTGGAGCGGGCGGTACCTCGGGAGGCACCGGCGGAGCCGCAGGCGCCAGTCTGGGCGGAACCGGCGGAGGCGCAGGCGCCACCGCGGGGACCGGCGGCTAAGCTTACGTATTCTGACCGCGCCGTTGGTAAGCGGGCGTGTCCCAATCCGTTTCTAGATTCGGCGGAAAGGAGATTTTTTCGCGCACCAGTGGCGGCGGGGCGGCCTCGCGGGCCACGGCGCCCATTGAAGCCGGGGTGGGACGCCGGCTCGAATACGCGGCTGCTTCCCGGCTCGCTTCCGAGCGAAGCGTGGCGCTTTGTGGCGCAGCGCTGGAACGGGGAGCGAAGCTCTCGCGAAGAGCGGCCCTTTCCACCAGGCGCCGCGTTTCAGGCGTGCTCGCCGAAGGGAGATCTCCGACTGCGCGATCGAAGCCAGTGGCGATCACCGTGACTTTGAGAGTGTCGGCCATGGATTCGTCGATGCTGGCGCCGAAAATGATGTTGGCATCTTCATGGGCTTGCTCCTGGATCAAGGAGGCCGCCTCGTGAATCTCCTTCATCTTCATATCCGGACCACCCACGATGTTGATCAGCACACCGGTGGCTCCCTCGACGGAAATGTCCTCCAGAAGCGGCGAATGCACGGCTTGTTCCGCGGCCAGCCGAGCGCGACCTTCTCCCCTTGCGCAGCCGGTGCCCATCAAGGAACGGCCCATGTTGCTCATGACAGTGCGCACGTCGGCAAAGTCCACGTTCACGATTCCGTCGAGCGTGATGAGGTCGCTAATCCCTTTAACGGCTTGATACAGCACCTCATCCGCCTTGCGAAAGGCTTCGACGAAAGTCAGCTCGTCATCGGCTAAGCTCAGAAGCTTATCGTTGGGTATGGTGATGAGCGTGTCCACCTGCTCGGACAGGGCAATCAGTCCCTGCTCGGCGCGCCGTCCACGCTGCCGGCCCTCGAATGCAAAGGGCTTGGTGACAACACCCACCGCCAGCGCCCCGGCTTCGCGCGCCAGCTGAGCGATGACCGGTGCCGCTCCAGTGCCGGTGCCGCCGCCCATCCCGGCGGTAACAAACACCATGTCGGCTCCTTCCACCGCGTCTTTGAGCCGGTTCACGTCCTCCAGCGCGGCCTTCTTGCCCTTCTCCGGGTCCGCTCCGGCCCCGAGCCCGCGGGTGACATTGGCTCCGATGGCGATTTTTTCTGAAGCCGCGTTGGCATTGAGCGCCTGGGCGTCGGTGTTGACGGTGATAAACTCAACGCCCTCCAGCCCAAAGTGGATCATGGTGTTAATGGCGTTGCCGCCCGAGCCGCCGACACCAATCACCTTGATGCGCGCTTGATATTGCTGCGTCTCGTCGGCAAATTCGATCGAGAAACTCATGG
>DASXTY010000114.1:0-3689 GCA_036505155.1 Polyangiaceae bacterium
CGCCGGGATCAGTGAATCGAGGCCGAAGTTTGTGAGCACCAGCGAGCTCGTGGTGGGGGCCGGTGCAGCGGTGGCTGTCCAGCTCACGGTGACCCGCACGGAATCGACGAACGCCGTGAAATCGGGGTTGGTGGAGCCTGGATTGCGGAGCACGCGAACCCGCACCTTGAAGCTGCTATCGGAAAGGTCATTGGGGGTCGGCGCGAGGACCGGCGTGGTATCGGTATAAACGGTATTGGCGGAGGTGGGCGTCCGCGTGAGCTCCGATCCAATGGTCGCCTGGGAGGCGGTGCCCCAGTTCTTGTACGCCTGGAGGCCCAGCACCACGTTCGAGTTCACAACATCCGTCTTCCACTTCACTTCGATCGTCATCTGAACCGGTGCACCGCTCGGGATACCGGTGATCCCGAAGCCGCCGACGGCGAACGAAGAGACAGTGCTCGGAAGATGGTAAGTCAGGCTCACCGTAATGGCGTCGACCGAGGCCGTGGCGGCTGACACCGATCCGTTGTCCCGAACGAAGCTGAGCAGAACGTGGAAGTTGGCGTCCGTGAAGTCGGAAGCCACGAATTGGCTCAAAGTCGTCGCGGGCACGGTGAGCGAATCTGTGGTTTCGCCCGTGTAAGGATCGGATTTCGTGAGCGCCAAACCGATGGGCGTATCGGTTCCACCGGTCACCGCCTGGGCGGTCAGGTGATACTTCGAGCTATTGACCGTGCCCTTCCATTTTGCGGTGAGCGTCAGAGAGTCGAGAATCGCGTTCGCAGGAATCGAATTGAACCCGAAGGTTCCGTACGTGACCGAAACCGTACCCGCGGCACTGAGGGTCGCCGTCGCGTATTGGCTGTCCGAGGCGTACACGTTGGTCGGATTGATCCAGCCGCTGTTCGACAGCATCGAAGAGGGCACCTTGGTGACTACTGTCGGGGTGCTGGGATTTGCGGGAGCCGCCGACGTATAGCTGCCATCCGGAGCCAGGGCGTTCCACACGCTGGACCACGCGCCGTCGCCGGCGACTGCCGGGTCCACGGTGGTGGTGGGGTTCACTGGGCCGATGTTGCCGGTCGAGGTCGAGCTGGCAGGCATTGCGGGAGACGCCGTTGCGTACGCACCCGCGGGCGCATCCGAATACGCGTTCGACTGGGTGGTCCACGAGCCGTCCGACCCGAAGGTCTGGTTTGCGCTCGGGAATTTGGGGCCAGTCACGGCACCGTTCGGGTTTGGGGGCGCGGCGGTCGCGTACTGGCCGTCGCTCGCATACCCGTTGGCGGGATTGGTCCAGGAAGGCAGATTCGGCAAGGGTGCGTTGGTCGCGGCATAGTTCGGCCCCACACTTACCACCTGAATTTCGGTTTGGGGCGGGTTGCACATTATCGACTGGATACCGTTCTGTCCGAAGAGCGACTCGGGCACCTGCTGGGTTTCGCAAGTGCCGGGCTGAAGCGTGGTGGCGGTGGTCATCACCAATGTGCCGGTACCTGGATCGTCGTTCGGATACTGGGGAGCGCCGCCAGGATAGCGGTAGCACCGGATGCCCGCGGGTGCGGCCACCGTGCCGCGATTGCAAACCGTGAGATCGCGAAAACCGCTGGTTATAGGAATGCAACTGGTCGGGGCGGTAATGTCAATTCCACTACAGGACCCGGAGTCGGTGGGACCGAACGCTGTGCAGCTTCCGCCGTTGCAGTGCTGGTCGAACTGGCAAGCTTCATTGAAGCTTTGAGAGCCGGCCGCCGCGCTGCATTGCGCGTTCAGGCTTCCCTTGTCCTTGAACGCGGTCGGGACGTTGGAGCTTGCGAGTGAGCCGCCGTAGGACCAACCGGTGGGGGTATCCACACGATCCGCGGACGCGGGCGAGCTTGGTTCATCATTGAATTTCAAGCAAACGGGATCGCAGGGATTGTCGACACAGGTCGACGAGCCGCCGCCCACATCCTGAAGCTTTACGCCACCGGAAGTGGCGGGACCTGCGGCAGGGATCGACACGCTGTGTTTGGAGGCGTCCGCCATGCAAGCGCTCCAGACGCCGTCCTCGCAAATCTGAGTCCCGCGTTGGCAACGCACTGTGCCGCCCAAGACGCCGAGCTCGATGCCGCACGGGCGGGTCGTCCACGGCTCGCAGGGCGCCGTACTGAGAACGGAGCTCGGACGGGTGGGGCCGCTACTGAGCTCGAGCACCGGCGGTTTCGAGTCACTTCCGGAACAGCCCGCGAGCAACGACAGGCTGGAAAGGACGACCGCCTGAAGAAACACGCGGAGCGGGAGACGCAGCATCAGCATCGAAACTCGATGCACGAAACGTGCCCTCCGTGCTGGCCGGTCGGTTCCGGGTCTCGGGTGCGTTCTTGCGCCCAAAGTACCGCTTAGAACGGCCGCCGAACCCTGTTCGTTTAGAGAGCAGCTAGCTGGTGCCGTAAAACGTCACCCAACCGCGCAAAAATCGAGATGTGGGATAAGGTGCGCGAGCTCAGTCGATGGCCCATGCGGTGAGCCCGATGGGCAGGGGCGCCGGGCGCAGGCAGCCGTTCTGGATGAGAACCGGCTTTTCTGCAGCCGACGAGCGCCCGAACGCTTCCAGCACTTCCAGGACGTGCAGCGCGAGCTCCCCGCTGGCCCGATGTGGGCGACCTTGCCGGATGGCAGCCGCCATGTCGACCACGCCGAACATGCGGGCGTTTTCGGCGTGGAGCAAAGGTTGCTCGGACCAGTCTTCGCCGCCGTGTCGCCGAATGTTGACCGGACCAACGAAACCGTTCGGGTCGGGCATCTCCAGCGTCCCTTCGCTGCCGAAAATCACGAGTCGGGGCATTTGCGTATGGGCCACATCCCAACTGAACGTGGCCGTGATCGAAGCTCCACCCGCGAACTCGACCAGTCCCGTATTGTGGGTATCCACGCGCACCGGAATCTTTTCTCCGTAGCGCGCCTCAGAAGTTGCGACGCGCTCCTTTCGAGGCCGGCTGGTAAAAGCGCTCACGCGTTGGACCGGGCCCAGCAAGTTGACCAGCGCGGTCACGTAATACGGCCCCATGTCGAGCAGCGGCCCGCCGCCAACATCATAAAAAAACGCAGGATTCGGGTGCCAGCTCTCGGGCCCGAGCCACGCCATGCACATGTTGCCGCCAATCGCCGTGCCGATGACGCCGTCATCGAAAACTCTGCGACAGGTTTGCATGCCAGCTCCCAGAAACGTGTCCGGCGCGCAACCCACCCGAAGCCCGCGCGGTGCCGCCGCGTCGAGCAGGCGCTTGCCGTCCTCCACTGTCACCGATAGCGGCTTTTCATTGTAGACGTGTTTCCCCGCACCGAGGATCTGCATCGCAATCTCGAAATGCGCCCTGGGTATGGTGAGGTTTACCACTAGCTCGATTTCGCGGTCACCGAGCAGCTGCTCGACGCTCATCGCCTCACAGCCGAACTCGGATGCTCTCGCGCGCGCCGCCTCCGCAAGCACGTCCGCGCAAGCCTTCACCCGCACCACATCCGATTTTTGAGCCCCCCTCAAATAGGCAGGAGCGATGTTCCCGCAACCGATGATACCGATGGTCATGTTGGACATGTTTTCATCCTAGGGTCCTGAGTCCGCAATTCCTACCGGAATTGCTGGACTGCCGTTTCGCGGCCCGGTGCTTCGCAGCCGCAGGCCACTATCCTTGTTTTGTAGGGGCGCCTCGCGCCCCTCTCGGCCT
>DASXTY010000115.1:0-6110 GCA_036505155.1 Polyangiaceae bacterium
AGCCAGAGTCGGTAAAGGTGTCACCGACGATGGGTATGAACTCGAAGTCGTAACTTGTTGGGTGCAGCGTGAGCTTGAGCACGCCGTGGCTCGTGTTGTCGCACTTGATGCTGGTCGCCTCCAGGGTGCCGCAGGTATAGAGGCCCGCGCCGCCGGTGCCCACAACGAACTCAACCATGCCTCTTGAGGCGTCGGCTGTGCCCGTGGGCGTCTGCGGGCCGAAGCGCTCGTATTCGTGGTCGTGGCCCGAGATCACCACGTCGGCGTCCGAGTCGTACAGCGCCTGCCAGATGGGCTGCATCTCGACGGCATCGCCGTGATTGGTGCCGGAGCTGAAACGCGGGTGGTGCCAATACGCCAGCACACATTTGGCGGTCGTGGCGGTCAGATCGGCGCGGAGCCAGGTTTCCTGTGGCGATCCGGGGTTGCAGCCACCGATCGCAGAGCAGTTCGAGTTAATGGCGATCATGTGCCAGGCGCCGACATCATAGCTGTAATAGCCTTTGCCGCGCTCACCCGCCGGACCCGTCATCACTCCAACTCCGTTGAAGTAATCGAAGTAACCGGCGGCGTTCGCGGTGCCGTAGTCGTGATTTCCGGGCGTGGGGCGCATACGCGCCTTGTGTTTGCCCCAGGTCGGGTCGAAATACATGTTGAACTGATTGAGCGTCCCATTGCTGTACGCGTTATCGCCCGCCGTAAAGACGGTACCGGCGCAGGCAGGCGCGCTCATCGGGAACAACATGTCGAGGATGTCTGCCGTCTGCGACTGTGCGCCGCCGTTGGTCGCGATGTCGCCGGCTCCGGCAAAGACGGGGTCGCCCGTGCTGCAGCTGCTGGCCGCGCCACCCGTTCCAGAGCTCCCGCCGATTGCCAGGCCCCCGCCGATACCCGCGCTACCACCGGTTCCCGCCGTTCCACCCGCGGGTGCGCCTCCGCCGCTTCCCCCGCCCCCGTCGACCGCGGGGATTCCGCCGCCACCGGCCGTACCGCTGACTCCAGCGGTGCCGGCCATGGCCTGAGCGCCGCCCTTTGCGTTGTTTCCGGACGCGCCCGCAATCCCCCCCGCCGCGGCAGCGCCACCCGAACCGGATGACCCGGAGCTCTCGGGCGACGAACAGCCCAGCGGGCCGATGGCGACCAAACCGAACACCGCGAGCAAGAGAGGCGATGCATCTTTCATGATCCAGTCCTCCAGAAACTTTCGCGCCGACTGGGATCGCACTTTCCCAGAACCAGCAATGGGTGAGTTACGAGCGCACACTAACTCGGTCCGCGCGTAGCCTCCAGTGATATTTCGACATCAACAAGGTGTCCATTCGGTGTCAAATTCTGTGCTAGTGTGCTGAGTCCGTAGTTCGCGACATAAATGCCTTCGGCACACTAGCAAAATTCGCTGAGCGAATTTTCTCTGGGGGTGAATCGGCCGAAGGCCGAGAGGGGCGCGAGGCGCCCCTCCAGAACAAAGATAGTGGCCTGCCGCTGCGAAGCAGCGGGCCGCGAAGCGGCAGTCCAGCAATTCTGGAGGAATTGCGGACTCAGGACACTAGGGACGCTTGTTCGCTGCTCTCGCGCCCGTCTGCCTGCTTACGCGGGCGACCTCTGGCTCGGACCGCGCAACGATGACCTCGACCCCGACTGCTTGCAGCATATTTCGTGCCGTGTCCGGAATTCCGGCATCGGTGATCACTCTCGAGACGCGACCGAGCTCACACAAGATCAGGCTGGCTCTCTGTGAGAATTTACTGCTGTCCACAAGGACGATAATTTCGTCGGCTTGATCGAGCAGCCGCCGCTGAGCGCGCACCAAGTTGGGATCGGACTCCATGACGCCCAGCGAGGTCACTGCCAGCGCGCCGAGAAACAACCTCGAAGCGTAGAAACGCACCGAAGCCTCCGGCTCGAACGGGCTTAGGATTAAGCCTTGCTCCCGAATCAGCTCTCCCCCCGAAAGCATGACGCGGTTTCGTGTGTTTCGGTACAGAAATTCAGCGATGGGAAAGGAGTTGGTCAAAATGTCCAAGCCCGACTGGGGCAAGGCCTCTGCCATCGCGAACACCGTCGAACCACCACCCAAAATGATAGAGTCTCCGGGACGGCACAGCTCGGCTGCAGCCTGACCTACGGCGCGCTTCCGCGCTGAATGCAGCGCGCGACTCCGGTCGAATGCGGGCTGCCCCACCAGCTTTCCAATCCCTTCCTGACGGATGCTCCGAGCCCCGCCGCGGACGCGCTGGAGCTGCTTTCGCGCTTCCAGTCGACCGAGATCGCGGCGGACGGTAGCTTCCGAGGCGTGCAGAATTTCGGTGAGCTCGCGCACGGTGACCACGGTTCGGCCCTCCAGGGCCTGCAAGATCTCCCGATCGCGCTCCACTTCGTGCACGGATGGCAAACTACCAAAACCCGGCACTTCGCTCAAAATCAATCAGCCGGGCCCGAGGAAGGCGCGCTCTCACACGGGAACGCGGGCCAGGGCCGGGCACGCAGTGACCGATAATGATTGCATTTGCTTGGTATTGAGCTAACCTAGCCCGGTGACCCCCGAGCCTGCAAATCGCTGGGACGAGGCCTCCGCAGCCCAGCTCAGCGCGGTCCAAGCGCTGGTCTATCGGTCGAACCTGCTGGGTCAAGACCTATCGGTAACCAACTACGGCGGTGGCAACACCTCGGCGAAGACGTTCGAGCCGGATCCGCTAGCCGGCGAAGAGGTCCCGGTTCTTTGGGTTAAGGGGTCCGGCGGCGACCTCGGATCCATCAACCTTTCCGGGTTCGCAACGCTCTACCAGGACAAGCTCCTTGCGCTCGAGCGGCGCTATCGCGGCGTCGAGCAGGAAGACGAGATGGTCGATTACCTGCGCCTCTGCCGGTTCGGAGAATGTGCGACGGCTCCCAGCATCGATACCCCTCTGCACGCCTATCTTCCGTTTGCTCACGTCGACCACATGCATCCAGACGCGGTGATCGCGATTGCTGCATCCAAAAACAGTCAGAGGCTCACCCAAGAAGTCTTCGAGGGCGAGATGGGGTGGCTCCCTTGGCAACGTCCCGGCTTCGATCTCGGGCTGAGGATGCGCGATCTGGTGCGCCAGCAACCGAATCTCTCGGGCATTGTGCTTGCCGGCCACGGAATGTTCACCTGGGGAGAGACTTCCCGCGATTGCTATCTCACCACGCTCCGCATCATCGCGCGCGCCGTACGCTGGCTCCGAAGGAAAAGTGGCGCCCCGTCGTTTGGCGGACCCAAGTTTCATTCTCTTTCCCCGGCTGAGCGACCGCAACTGGCCGGTCGGTTAATGCCGGTAGTTCGCGGGCAAATTGGGGCAAACCAGCCCAAAGTAGGCCATTTCAGCGACTCGGACGCGGTGCTCGAATTCGTGAATTCCGAAAGATTGACCGAACTCGCAGCGCTCGGAACTTCCTGCCCGGATCACTTCCTCCGCACCAAGATTCGACCGTTGGTCTGGCCGTTTGATCCCGAGCGTGACGACGGGACCCGGCTCCCGGAAGCGTTGCCCGTTTTGCTCGAGTCGTACCGCAATGATTACCGGGCGTATTACCAGCGCTGTAAGGGACCGGACAGTCCGCCGGTCCGCGATCCAAACCCCGTAGTGTATCTGGTCCCCGGGCTGGGCATGTTCACGTTTGCCGGCGACAAGGCGACGGCGCGCATTGCCGGCGAGTTTTACGTGAACGCCATCAACGTGATGCGCGGCGCAACCGAAGTCGATGAATATGTGGGCCTTTCAGAGAAAGAGGCCTTCAACATAGAATATTGGCAACTCGAGCAAGCCAAGCTTTCGCGCATGCCAAAGCCCAAACCGCTGCACGGCCGCATCGCGTATCTTACCGGTGGCGCCGGTGGCATCGGTCGCGCCACCGCCATTCGGCTGCTCGAGGAAGGAGCTTGCGTCGTGCTGGTGGACCGAGCGGTAGATGCCTTGGCGCCGGTACGCGCTTCGCTAGCTGAGCGCTTCGGACCGGACCGCGTCCGCGGTTTCGTCGCCGACGTGACTGACGAAGCTGCGGTAGAAGCGTCGTTCCGTTTCACGGCGGTGGAATACGGAGGAATCGACATCATCGTTTCCAACGCCGGTTTGGCATCGGCCGCGAGCGTGGAAGAGACCAGCCTCGAGCTTTGGCACCGCAATCTGGAAGTGCTCTGTACCGGTTATTTCCTGGTGGCGCGCGAAGGTTTCAAGCTCCTGAAGCGACAGGGCCTGGGGGGATCGATGGTGTTCGTTGGCAGCAAAAATGGCTTGGTTGCCTCCGCTGGCGCTGCCGCCTATTGCACGGCAAAAGCATCCGAGCTCCATCTGGCGCGCTGCTTGGCCCTCGAGGGGGCGGCCCACGGCATCCGCGTGAACACCGTGAACCCCGATGCGGTGATCAGCGGCTCCAGCATCTGGAATGGGGATTGGCGCAAGGAGCGGGCTTTGGCCTACGGCATCGAGGAAAGCGAGATCGAAGAATTTTACCGGAACCGCAGCCTCCTCAAGCAAAGTGTGATGCCGGAAGACGTCGCAGAAGCCATTTATTTCTTTGCCAGCGAGCGCTCGCGCAATTCGACTGGTAATGTTTTGAACGTGGACGCGGGGAACGCCGCGGCCTTTACCCGATAATCGCCCGGGAGAGTTTTGCCATGGCCAAGATGCCCATTGATTCAGCCCTCATCGAAAGCCAAAACGCCAGCCGCCTTGCCGCCCTGAACCGCGACTATGCGGCGCTCGGGGAACGGCTCCTCCGCCGAGACGTGGACATCGAGCTCATTACGCGCGCGGTGGAGCAGCTGAGCGTGGCCGTACCCACCTGGGGCGTCGGCAGCGGGGGAACGCGCTTTGCGTTGTTTCCGCTCCCGGGCGAGCCTCGCGACGTTTTCGAGAAGCTCGAAGACTGTGCGGTGATTCAGCAGCTCGGCCGCGCTACGCCCCGCATCTCTCCCCACTTTCCCTGGGACCGAGTGGACGACTGCGCAGGACTACGGGCAGTCGCAGATGGGTATGGCCTCCAGTTCGACGCCGTCAACTCCAACACATTTCAAGACCAGCAAAGCCAACGGCTTTCGTACAAGTTCGGAAGCTTGACGCACACCGATCGGGCGGTACGCCGCCAAGCCATCGAGCACAATCTCGAATGCATCGAAATCGGCAAGCAGCTCGGTTCCCAGGCCTTGACGGTTTGGATTGCCGACGGCTCCAATTTTCCAGGACAGCAGCACTTTGCCCGAGCGCTCGAGCGCTATCTCGAGAGCATGCGCGAGGTCTACGCCGGGCTGCCCGGCGACTGGCAGGTATTCATCGAGCACAAGTTGTACGAGCCGGCGCTGTATTCGACGGTGATCCAGGACTGGGGGACCAGTTACATCTGCGCTTCTGAGCTCGGCCCGCAAGCCAAATGTCTGGTCGACCTCGGCCATCACGCGCCCACCGTGAATATCGAGATGATCGTGGCGCGCCTGGTCCAATTTGGAAGGCTCGCCGGGTTCCATTTCAACGACAGCAAATACGGGGACGATGACCTCGACACCGGCGCCGTAAACCCATTTCAGATCTTTTTGATCTTCAACGAGCTGGTCGACGCCGCCGAGCGCAAAGTCCCCGGTTTTGCGCCGGCGTACATGATCGACCAATCGCATAACCTCACCGATCCCATCGAAAGCTTGATCACCAGCGCGGTTTCCATCCAGCGCGCCTACGCGCAGGCCCTGTCGGTAAACCGCAAGGCCCTAGAAGCTTGTCAGGATAACAACGACGCCCTGCTTGCCAATCAACTCTTGCGGGAAGCGTTCCACACGGAGGTGGAACCCATCGTGCAAATGGCCCGATACCGACAATCCGGAGCCATCGACCCGCTCGCCGTTTACCGAGCCAGCGGCTATCGCAGCCAAAAAAGCGAACAACGCCCGCAATCGCTCACCGGGCGCTCGGGGATTGTCTGAGAGTACGCCTGCAAAAACTCCATTACCAAACCAGGCTCACGCCGTATTCTTGGAACACTCGGTCTGCGGCGACCAGCGTGAGATCCTCGATGAGCGCCTGCGCTATTAGAAGTCGATCGAATGGATCACGATGATGCCAAGGAATCGACTCGACTCGATATAGGTGCTGGGGCCG
>DASXTY010000116.1:0-2096 GCA_036505155.1 Polyangiaceae bacterium
TGTGACTTCCGGCTACGCCCGCATACACGGTGCTGATCTCGACACCGGCCATGGTCTGCGCAGCGTCGATGGCCTCCCGAATGGAACGCACCGTCCATTCGATGTTGCTCACGACACCCTTGCGGAGTCCGCGACACGGCAGATTACCAACACCCAAGATGGTGATCCCGTCGAAATCCACCTCACCGACCACGGCGGACACCTTGGTGGTACCCAGGTCCAGGCCAACGATGATCTCTGCCGAGTGGAGGTTCGTCTTCATGGGGTCACGCGACGGCCCGACGGCTCGGCTGTGAGTCGAAGCGCTGGCGGGACGAGGCTCGCCGGACGCTGCCACGCAGCCCCCACAGGGGCCAAGTTTTCACGGCCCGTCATCGAACCCGAACCACCACCCGTTCGGGGTGAGCACGGTTATCCAAAAAGACGGTCTCCGGAACCTGTCCTTTCGCTGCCAGCAGCCCAAAAGCACGCTCGGCCATCTGGAGCTTTTTCGGCCAAGGCCCTTCTCCAAGGAACAGAGCAATTCCCGAAGCGCCCACCACTAAGACCACGGCTCCGGCGTCCGTCATATGAACTTCTTGAGCTGGGTATGCCTTGCTCATACGGAGCCGCTCGTATTGTCGCAGCACTGCCAGCGCCGTTCCGATGCGTACGCTGCCTTCCTCCCCGCCGAGCTCCTGGTCTGTCATTCCCGTCACCAGCGGTAGGTCATGTGGATCCCCAACCGCGAACCGCTTGAACGGGACCCCCTGAGGAGTCAAAAGGAACAGCCGGTCGCCCAATGCCGCCAGGGCAACCGGCTCGTTTTCGGACAGCTGGACGCTCAAGCGGGAAGGCAGCCGGCGCGTGATTTTGGCGCTCTCAATCCACGGGTCCGCCGCGAGGCGGCGTTCGGCAGCCCGAATATCCAAAGCAAAGGCGTTGATACCCGGGTGGATGCCAGCGATTTGTGAAACCTCGGCAGGCCCGAACCGACGACTTCCCTCCACGTCGATGCTCCGAATGGCAAAACGCGGGCTGGCGAGCGCGTATCGATATGCCCCCCATGCAACCCCAACTCCCGTGCCAACCACGAACAGCACACCCAGCACAAACTCCAGAGCTCGGCGCGCTCGGCGCCAGCGGCTAGCATTACGCTCTATCGGCGGCCCTTGCACCACGGCAGGCGCTGCACGGAAGGTCCCGACTCGCCCCAGGCTAGACTCTGCGTCACCTGGCACAAAGCCAAACTCGGAGGGAGCCCGGACCGCAGATCCATGGAACCGCGCTGCACCACTTTTGGGTTGTTTCGGTACCGGAATTCGCGCGATGGTCAATGCCGGATCTCCTGATGCTCGCCCGTCGATCGATCGCGGAGAGCGCGGGCTATGGGCTCAAGAATTTTGTTGATGTCGCCCGCACCGAGCGCGACCACCACGTCGCCGGCGCTGGCCTCGCGAGCAATCCAACTTACCGCCTCTTCACGCTCCGCGAGGTAAACCACGGCGTGGTGACCGTGCTCGGCAATGGCGCGCGCCAATCTCTCGGAGCTCACCCCGGCAATCGGAGCCTCACCGGCTGGGTAAACGTCAGTGATGAGCACCAAATCTGCCGCATTGAAAGCGCGCGTGAAGTCTTCGAAAAGGAGCTGAGTGCGCGTGTACCGATGCGGCTGGAACACCACCAGAACTTTTTTTTCGAACGCGACGCGAGCAGCTTTCAGGGTAGCCACGATTTCAGCCGGATGATGGCCGTAGTCGTCGATCAGCGTGACTCCGTTGACCTCTGCAACCACAGAGAAGCGACGAGCCACGCCGTGGAAGGTGGCGAGCGCGTCTTTCATCACGTCGAGCGGCACTTCGAGCTCGTCCGCCACGGCAACTGCCGCTAACGTATTTTGCACGTTGTGCTCGCCCGGCATGCGCACCGTGAATTGACCTAGCGGCTCATCCTTGCGGTAGGCCAAAAAGCTGGTGATCCTGCCCTGAAACTGGATGGCGCGCGCCGAATAATCAGCCTGAGGGGATAGCCCGTAGGTAACGTGGCGTCGACCTACCCGAGGGAGCAGCTCCTGAACCGCAGGATGGTCCAGACACAGCACTGCCATTCCATAAAAA
>DASXTY010000117.1:0-7153 GCA_036505155.1 Polyangiaceae bacterium
CGACGGGAACACTTTCCTCGTGTGTCAGGCGTGGAACCCTGGGTACTATTTCGTTCTACAGCAAATCTCCTAAGAGCCTTCGGCATCCGTGGTCCAGCGGCGGGGGGCTGCGGCAGGAGCGGCGGCGGGAGCAGCAGCAGCAGCTGCAGGAGCGGCGGCTGCAGCAGAGGCGGGGGCGGTGGCAGGAGCAGTAGCAGGGGCGGCGGTTGGAGCAGCAGCAGCGGCAGGAGCAGAAGCGGCGGCAGTGGCTCGGATGCTGGCACAGATCAAGACATCGCTGACACTCAGACAGTGGCTCGGATGCTTTTCGGAGTGGGGTGCGCAAGCCAAGGGCCGCGCACCTTCCGCGCCACCGGCGTCGGAGCACGTCAAATTACGGATGCCGGTGTCACGGAAGCCGCGCGAGGGAAGGGCATGCGCACAATGCGCACCCCACTCCGAAAAGAAATCCTCGATCACGTCTTCCACGTCATAGCGCTGGTTCGCCCCATCGTTGAGAGCATCGGCCGGCGCGACCGCGATCTGGCCTCTCAGGTTCGGCGCGATGAGTAGTGTCGGTTTGAATCTGGGCGAAGCTTTTGGCACGGCGTCGGGAAATGCCCGGCTGCGCTTCGAAACCGCGCGCGGTTCACTCTACGAAGTTCAGGCAGGAATCGGCATCGCGATCGCCTGGGGCTTCGTCTCGGAAGCAGACGTCGCGACCGCGCTCGAAGCCATCGATGGCCTCGGGGCGCGGGTGTTCGGGCTGTCGCGTCGGTGAAACGAGCCTACGCGGCCGCTGGCCGAAGCAGCTCGAGCTCATCCGCCATCTGCACACTGGTGCGCTGTGTGCGCGGCGTCCGCCAGCGCCGAGTCGCACTTGACGAATCCCTGTGCAAAGAGAAGGAGTTCAAGGGGATCGTCGACGTCGCTCAGCCAAACCTCTTTCGTCATTTTTGAGCCAAACGCCGCAAAAAGTTCACGACTCATTGCGGCAAAAGTGCAAAAAGTAGCGTGTACGTCTCAAATCGGGACGAGAGGGGGTCCGAGCCAGGGCGCCGCGCTTACCGCGCAACGCGACTCCGGGCGCGGTGCTGGCGTGCCTGGACGCTGGTGCTGATGATTTCGCGACCTCGCCAAAGTTTACCTGGCCCTGGATGCTCCAGCTATCGCGCGCGGTCCCGGAAAGCGCGCGGGCTTTTTCCGTAACGCCGCTTGAAGCTCTCCGAAAAGTGGTAGGGCGTACTAAATCCCATCGTGTACGCGATCTCTTTGACCGGCGCCGTGGTGAGCTCGAGCATCCTGGCCGCCTCGGAGAGGCGGGTGCGGAGCACGTATTCGATGACGGAGTGCCCGGTCTGGCGCTTGAACAGGTGCGCGAAACCGGAAGCAGTGAGGTGCGCTTGCCGAGCCAGCTCTTCCACCGAGTAGTGGTGCGCGGGCCGGGCGGCGATGGTCTCGAGCGCGCTCTGCACGCGCGGATCCAGCGGTCGGCCGCCCGCAGACTTGGTGCGCTCCGCCGCGATCAGCAGAATCTTTTCGATGGCGGTCAGCGCCATTTCACGACGCCAGAGCCCTCCCATTCTCAGATCGCGATGCAGCTCGCCGAAGGTCTGAATGATCCGCTTGCTCAACGTCTTTGAAGGGATGATTAGCTCAGCGAATCCGGGCCAAGCTTCCTCACTGGACCATTTTAGCCACGAGGTCCAATTCGGACGCGCCATGAAGTGCACCCAGTGGAAATCCCAGTGCGCTTTGGGGTAGGTGCCGTAATCGTGCACCACTCCCGGATGGTAGAGCACTAGCTGACGCGCATTGGCAAATTGGACCTGGCCATTGGGAAATCGGAAATAGCCGCTGCCCTTCACGGTATAAAACAACAGCCAAGAACGGGTGCCGTTGCGCCGATAAGCGAAATAGCGGTCGTCCATTCTAAAGTGGCCGCTCACCAGGGTTAGGTCGGTTTGCGGAGGGTCGGTGTCGCTTTCCGGCCGTCGGCGAAGGCGTGCAGGATCCCGTATGTTCTGTGCCACCCCCCGTATTGTACGCGGGCCGCTATGGAGCTGCAATCAGAGCTCATTTCAAGGTCGGAACCCGTCATGCACAGCGCGTTAGCCAGAGACTTCACGACAGAATCAATGGTTCAGTCATACAGTACCGCCGGATTTTACGTGGCCCGTGGTCTGCTCGGGCAGCGGGAGGTGGAAATGATCACCGATGCATTCGTGGAGATGCACGACCGAGGCGGAGTAACCGGTTACTACTCAATCGAGCCGGAGGGACTCGACCAGGGTTTTCTGCATCCGGAGACGGCCGCCGATCCGCTCAGCCTGTGGCCGCGGGTCATGCATCCGCATCGGTTCATGCCCATCGCGCAGCGCTACCTGCTCGACGCGCGCATTCTGGGCATTCTGAGGCTGCTGGTGGGCGAAGACGTGCTCGCGGCTCAGAGCATGTTCTACTTCAAGCCGCCCGGAGCGCGCGGGCAGGCCTGGCACCAAGATAACTTTTACCTGCGGGTGAGCCCCGGCACCTGCATTGCTGCATGGATCGCTATCGACCCGTCCGATGAAGACAACGGCGGCTTGCAGGTGATCCCCAATACGCAAAGGTTTGCGGTCGCCTGCCCTGAGCGCTCCGACCCATCTTTATCTTTCGCAAGCGAGCTGGTCCCGCCTCCCGCCGGAGTTGAGCCGGTACAGCTTCAGCTCGGACAGGGAGACGTGTTGTTCTTCAATGGAAGCGTCATCCATGGTTCCACGCCGAATCGTTCCACTAGCCGCTTCCGCCGCTCCCTCATCAATCATTACGTTGGCAAATCCTGTCTCGAGCTGTCGGACTGGTATTTGCCGCTGGTGGACCCGGATGGGAACGACACGTTTCGGCCTGTCGCTCAGGGGGGCGGGCCGTGCGGCGACGCGTTCCCAGGTCCGCACTAAATCCGGCCGGAACGCCTACCCCCAGCGCGAAGCGATCTGACGAAGCTGGGCCACGGCCTCCTCGAAAGATACGCACTCTCGGGCCGGCTGCCGGAGCAGGCGTTCGATATCGGGCATTGCGGAAATGGCGCGATCGATTCGCGCGTCGACGCCGGACTTGTAGGCGCCCAAGCCGATAAGGTCGCGATTCTGCTCATGACGGGATATGAGCTCCCGAAGCACGCCCGCTGCGGCGCGGTGGTCTGGTCCAACGATACCATCCATCACCCTGGAAAGTGAGGCACTGATATCGATGGCGGGATAATGTCCGCGAGCGAAAATGTCGCGGTCTAGCACGATATGACCGTCCAATATCCCGCGCACTTCGTCGGCAATTGGTTCTTCCAGGTCATCTCCCTCCACCAGCACCGTGTAGAGCGCTGTGATGGAACCCTTGTCCGCCTGCCCGCTTCGCTCGAGCAATCGTGGAAGCATGGCAAACACGCTCGGTGGATAGCCGCGGCGGGTCGGCGGCTCACCGGCGGCCAGCCCAATTTCGCGCTGTGCCCGAGCTATTCGGGTCACTGAATCGACTAGGAGCAAGACGGTCGCGCCCTCATCCCGGAAGTGCTCGGCAATGGCCGTCGCCACCTGGGCAGCGCGCAGCCGCTCGAGCGCCGGGGCGTCACTGGTCGCCACCACCATCACCGTGCGCTTGCGCCCCTCGGCTCCCAAAGCCTGGTCAATAAAGTCCCCTACTTCGCGTCCACGCTCGCCCACCAGCGCCACCACTACGACGTCCGCGGAAGCGCCGCGAGCCATCATGGATAAAAGTGTGCTTTTCCCCACACCGGAGCCTGCGAAGAGGCCTACCCGCTGGCCCACGCCGAGCGTGAGCATTGCATCGATCGCGCGCACTCCGCTCGAGAGTGGCTTGTCTACTCTGCGGCGTGTCAGCGCAGGCGGGGGCGCTCGGTCCAGCCGCGTGGTGATGAGGCCCCGCGGCAGCGGCTGGCCATCCACCGGACGTCCGAGCCCATCCAAAACTCGGCCTATTAGCCCACTTCCAGCAGCTACCTGAAGCGGCCCGCCGGTGGACTCGACGCTATCGTCAGGCCCGACGCCCGAGAGCTCGCCCATCGCAGCTGCCACGGCTTCGTTCTCCTGGAATCCCACGACTTCCGCATAGAGCGGCTCGCCGCGCCGCTTTACGATGACGACGTCACCCACCCGCGCTCCTGGCATGGCGAGCCGGACCGTAAGCCCGGTGACCGCCACCACCCGTCCAACGGGGCGCAGAGCCGAGGTGTCGGCCAGGCGGGCTTTTAGGGCTTCCAGGTCCAAGGCGAGGCCAGGCTAATCCGGCGCCCCCCGAGTTGGTAGCCGAACTTGCCCCGCATCATCCGGCGGTGTCACGCTTTCATGGTGAAAAACCGCTTCACCGTAAGCGTGGTGCTGATCTTGGCGTGTGCCGGCTGCAGGGCATCAGCAAGTGGATCGGCCAGTGCCAGCGCCAGTGCCAGTACGAGCGGCGGAGCGCAAGCGGCTGGCACCGGGGAAGGAGAGCTTTCGGCCGCTAAGGAGAACCCCGACGCAAAGGGCGCGTCTGGAGAAGAAGAAAAGCCCGTCCACTTCGATGCCGCTCACGAACAGTCCGTTGTTGGTCCGCAAGCCATCGGGGGTGGCTCGAGCGATGAGCCGAGCTCTTGGCGCATTTCCAATGCCGCGCTTTTGGGTGCTCGCCACGACCTCAGGATATCGGCGGACCGACTCGCGCCATCTTGTACGTGTTTGGCGGTTGTGGTCGGCCAGTCGAACGACGCCCGGCTGAGCTGGCAATCCGGCGCTCCCTCGACAGACCCGGGAACCCAGCTCGTCATCGCGTTGAGCTCTCAAGGTGAGCCGTGCCAGCGTGAACCGGAGGGAAGTCTGGGCGCATCGTACTGGGGCTACAAATGGTCGGGTAACGACGTTATCGTGTTCGTGGAGAGCGCTCGACATGGCCGTCCGGTGACCCGTGGCGCGATCATCCCCAAGCCGACGGGAGAGGGGCAGGTGTATGTCCAAGCGACCGGACCGCACGTTCCCTACGGAAGGCCGTTATCGGGCAAGGGCAAACGGTGCAAAGTGGGAAATCCAGGACCTCCGCGGACAGCTCCTCCCACCCCCGACGAAGAAAAGAATCTCGAAATCCCCGAAGAGTGAGGGCTCAAGGCGAGCTTTCAGGATGATGGTAAAGTCGGCTGAATGACTTCGCCGGCGGGTCCCTTGGAATGAGCTCCCTTTCCTCTGCGCACCAGCGCGCGGGTCTGGAGGCGCGCCACTGGCTCACACGGATCGAAAGCGAGCTCTCGGTCGCCCAGCAGCTCGCCGAGCTCCACTCCGATCGCAAGGAGGCTTGGCTCGCGCTGTCTGCCCGAGCCAGCGCCCACGTGGAGGCAGCTGCCGGGCGCGGTCTGGAGAGCCTGCGCGCCGCGGTGCTCGAGGCCGAAGAGTTATTGGCGCCGGTCGGTGCGGTGGCCAAAACCTACGTCGTGCACTGCGTCGGGCATGCGCACATCGACATGAACTGGATGTGGTCGTGGCCTGAAACGGTGAGCGTCATCAATGACACCTTTTCAACGGTGCTCGGGTTATTGGACGAGTATCCGGAATTCTGTTTTTCGCAGAGCCAGGCGAGCGTGTACCGCGCGGTCGAAAAGCACAATCCGGAAATGCTGGCGCGCATTGCGGATTACGTCCGGCGGGGCCGCTGGGAAGTGACGGCGAGTCATTGGGTCGAGTGCGACAAGAACCTGGTGAGCGGCGAGAGTTTGTGCCGGCATCTTTTGTACACGCGCATGTACATGCAAGAGCTTTTCGGGTTGACGCCGGATGACGTTCCCATCGACTGGGCTCCGGACACGTTCGGGCATGCGGCAACCGTGCCCGGCTATCTGGTGCGCGGCGGCGTGCGGTACGTGTATTTGCACCGGCCCGGCGTCCACACCAAAGAAAAGCCCGACGCGTTCATTTGGCAGGGACTCGACGGCTCGCAGGTGTTGGTCAAAAATGACATGCGGCTCGGCTATAACGGCGTGATCACTCCCGATGTGGCCCGACACGCGTTCGGTTTTGCGCAGGCGACCGGCTGCCCTAGCTCGCTATTCGTCTACGGCGTGGGCGACCACGGAGGCGGTCCCACTCGCCAGGACATCGAACGCGCGCGCGACATGAACAGCTGGCCGATTTTCCCGGAGCTCCGCTTCGACCGCGCCGTCGCATTTTTTCGAAAGCTGGAGGAGTGCAGTGGGCTCCCGGTCATCCATGGCGAGCTCAATACCGAGTTCACCGGTTGTTACTCCTCCCAGTCTTTGATCAAAAAAGCCAATCGCTTCAGCGAAAATCGCCTTTTCGATGCGGAATTTGCGGCTTGTATCGCCTGGGCTGCGTCCGGCAAGAGCTACCCGGAAGCCGCCCTGATTTCCTCCTGGCGGGATACCCTCTTTTCCCAATTTCACGACATTCTCCCAGGTTCCGGGGTTCACGACACGCGCACCTATACACACGGCTTGTATCAAGAGGTCATGGCAACCGCGACCATGATCGAGACCACCGCGCTCAGGGGGCTTGCACAGCGCGTGGCGACCAGTGAGTTAGCGGGAGCTGCGGCGCGCAAAGGGCACCTGCCGGCGGAGTTTACGGTGAGTGGTTTGGGCGGTGGAGCCGGCTCCTTTTGCGCCGACGGGCGCTTGAGCGTCGCCGAGGTCAATAACGACCAGGGAGCTCGCCCGTTTGTGCTCTTCAATCCAACGCTCTGGGATCGGGACGAGGTGGTGGAAGTATTCGTGTGGGACAGAGCCGTGGAAGGCCTGCCGCCGATACAGAATGAGCAATTTTCCGTGCGCGCGCCGGACGGAGCGCGCTTGCCGGTCCAGGCGGTCGGCCGCGGCCACGACTGGGGTCACCAATACGTGAAGCTTGCCTTCCCGGTGAAAGTGCAGGGGCTCGGCTACGCAACCTACTTGGTGGAGCCCACCGAGCGACCGCTCGAGGAGCCGCAACCCCGAGTGACCGCGCTCGACCCGCACCATCATTGCAGCTACGCGCGTCCGGAGCGCGCGGGTTTTGGCCTCGAAAACCAATTTTTGCGCGTGACCTTGGACCCCCAAACGGGCTTTATTGGTTCGCTTTTCGACCGGCGAAGCGGGCTCGAGCTGATGCAGCAAGCCCCGAGCTCGAACGGCATCCTGTTCGGAGTGGAACGACCGCACGGC
>DASXTY010000118.1:0-5525 GCA_036505155.1 Polyangiaceae bacterium
TGGTGGTCACATCCGCGATCATGGTGCCGGGCTCGGCGTCGCGCGCGAGCGCGGAGGCGCGGTCCACCACTTCGCCCACCGGCTGCACTTCGCCCTTGGGACTGGTCAAATTCACGCGGGCGCGTCCACTGGCAACTCCGACTCTCGCTCCCGAGCGGGCCAGCCGCCGCCCGAGGTCGAGCGCCGCGGAAGCTTCGCTGCCCACGGTGCGCCGCGCTCCGAGGTGAGCCACGATCGCCTCCTGTCCGAGCGGCACCGCATCCGCTCCCCGCGCTCGCAGTTGCTCGAGCGCGCGCTCCAACGCCGATCCCTTTTGGAGCCCAATCGCAACGATGGAGGTGACCAGGCGCGAAGCGCTCGAGCCGAGCCGCGTCGACATGCTGATTTCCAGCGGTTCCATCCAACTCAAACGCGCAGTTTGGGGAAGCACTTCGCGCAATTCTTCGATCACCTCACCAACCGTGCTCGGGCGGTCCGACGGATCGGTCTGCAACATTCGGTAGACCAGACTGTCCAGCTCCGCGGGCACATCGCGCCGGAGCTCGCACAAGTGCGGAGGCAGAGTGGTGGCCAAGCGAGCCAGCGTTGCGATCATGGTCGGTCCCACGTGTGGAGGCCGGCCCGCGATGAGCTCGAACAACGTCGCGCCCATCGAATAGATGTCAGCTCGAGCGTCGATGGATGCGTCGCCGCGCGCTTGCTCGGGAGCCACGTAAGCCGGCGTTCCGACCACGTCGATCCCGTGCAAAGATTTTCGATCCAGCGCGGCAGCGACTCCGAAATCGACGAGCTTCGGAAAAAAATCGAGGTCATACCCCGGCACTCTCCCTCGGCACAGAAAAATGTTGCCCGGTTTGATGTCGCGATGGATGACCCCGCCCCGATGGGCCGCCTCGAGCGCCTCGCCAACCAGGATCATCAACTCCGTCGCTTGCGACATATTGAGCGGCTCCCGCCGATGCCAGAGAGCCAAGTCCGCCCCCTCCAGCCACTCCATCGCCACGAACGGCAATCCGGAGTCTTCGAGCAATCCATGTGCGACGGTCTTCACAATCCCGGGATGGTCGAGCTCCGCCAAGATTTGAGCCTCGCGCGCCAGCCGCGCTTCCTCTAGAAAAGCCTGCTCCGGGTCGACTGCGATGAGCTTCAGCGCAACTTGCCGCTCGGTGACGGTGTCCCAGGCGCGGTACACCACTCCCGCTCCTCCGCGGCCGACCTCGCGGTCGATCACGAAGCGCCCGCCGAGGCGACGATTGGTTCCAGCGGAAGAAACCATTTGGGAGCCTTTCACGGTATCGCTATCTTTGCCATGGCGCAACGGTGAAAAGCCGCAAACGCGGAGTAGACTAGAGTCTGTGCTCGAGCGCGTCTCCCTCTATCAGACACACCTCTCGGTTCCCGGCGTGGGCCTCGACGCCAGCGGTATTGCCATCGGACCGCGAGCGCTGGTGCTTTTTCCTTCGGTCGACCGGCTGGTCGCGTTTCTAGCCGTGTACACGCAAGCCGGAACCCTGGACGCGACGGTGGAGTCCGTGACCATCGACATGGTGAGCTCCAAGCTAAAGACCAGGGAGCTCTTACTTCGCCTCGATTCCACCTCGACCGATAGAATGGATCGGGTGGCGGAAGTGTCGCGGCTCACGGGCGGCTTCACCTTCACCGGTACCAGCCGACATTTCATTCAGTACCGGGATGCGTTTGCCCCGTTCGGCTACGACACCCAGGAGATCCTGCCAACCGACTCGGAGCTGGTACTGTACCATTCGACCTTCTCACAAGCGTATTCGGTGGAGCGAAGCGTCGAGCTCGCGTCGTTCTTGCTAAAGCTCAGACTGAGCCCCAAGCCTAGAGCGCGCTCGGCCCGCACCGACGCCGAGCACCGAGAGGCGATGACTGAACCAGCCCAGCTTTGGATGCTCGCGGAATCCGGCCTTGCGCCCAGCCTGTTACGTTATTTGGTTCGTTCCGGGGTGGGAGCGCGGGTTGGTCTGACAGAGTGGCCCGCCGAGTCCCCGCTGGATACGGATCCCGGGCGACGCTGGTTGTTCCGGGTCGCCGACCTGCCCCAGCGCATGGTGCCGCTTCTCACCAAAACCCCGGGTATCACCGTGTTCGAGCCGGTAGCAGCGGGCGTCGCGGTCGAATTCGGATATCGCCATCCGGTTGAGCTTCGCGCTTGTGGTGCGTTTCGCGAAGACGGCTTGGTCTTGTTCCGCGCCGGGGCACAGCCTCCGCTCCGAATGGAGAGGCTTCCCGAGCTCGCGGACGCGGCCACCTTGGCGAAGCTCGAGCGTGCTTCGGAAAGCGAGGCGGTGACTCTCGAACCGGTGGCGGACCGCCCACACTTTCAGATCAGTCTGCGCTTGGCTCCAGCGTCGGACGCCGCGGGAGTGGTCAGCGCAACATTGGTCCCGCCTGAACAGTACCCGTTGTTACGGCGCTTATTATACATCCTCGGCCCCAACATCATCCGCACGACGAGGATTGCCCCCACCCCGCGCGGCGCATTCCTGGTGAATGAACCAGGCCTCGAGCGGTTGCCCATCGGTCTTTTGTTTCGACGCATGCATTCATCAATATTCATCCCCTGCGGCATGGACCTACTGCCTGCGGTGGGCGGACCGGCGCTTTTCTCGGCATTGGGCTCGCCGGCGGATCGATTCGTGTTCATGCTGCCCAGCGATGCCGCCGCCGTCGGCCAATCTGCGGCGGTGGTGGTAGTGGCCATTGAAACCCGGGATTTCTCCAGTCTCGAGCAGGCAATGATCAACCCCGAAGCGTGGATGCCGCTAACTGCTCAATCGTTACCAGAAGCATCGAACGACAAGTTTACCAGCGTGTGGTTCGAGCCGCTTTCGGCGTTCCCGCTTCGCGACGTCAAGGCCATCGAATGAACCAGCAGGGCTTGGAACAAATTGCCGAGCGACTTTTGCTGCCGCTGGTCGCCGGCGGCGACTTAGTTGCCCAGCCGCCATTTGGAGCCCAGAGGGCAGTCGACCTAGCAGCACTGGCGAGTGGCCTCGTCTGCAACGCCATGACGCTGGTGGAGGAAGAGCGTCTCAAGAGAGCGCGGCGCCTGTGTCCGATCGATCGACTGCCGGACTTTTCCGAGCCGGAGTGGCTTTTGACGCTTGCGCTGAACGACTTATTGCAAGCTACCAACACCGCTCTGGGCGCGCGGCATGCGTCGAAGCTCGTGGAAATGGCTACCAGCGTCATCCAGCAGGCGGGCGCGCCTCGTGATGTGCACGAAGTTCTGGCTCGCCACTCGAGTTTTGCCCAAGCGGTGAGGTTGTGCCGTTGGGACACCCATGTCCGCTGGTGGACTGGGGCGCGGGACTATCACGGTAGAGCGCCGCCCAAGCGGCTTCTGCTCTGGCCTCGAATACGGCGGGTGCAACAGTCCAAGACTCGCATCGAGCTCTGCCATATGCCTCGGGCGCGTTGGCGCCGCATGTGGGAAGTGGGGCTCGGGCGCTGGTTTGCCGCTTCACCACTTACCGACCTTGCCACCTTCGATCGCAGCTATCCAGCGTTCGTGTGGACCAGCGCGGCGCTAGGATTATTGGCGGCCCCGCCCGGCCGCACTCTGGCACTTCGCGCGCTGCGGCTGCAGAGCCAAAACGCGACCATCTTGCGAGCCTTCCGCGCTCGAGCCAAGGAGCTTTCCCACCCGCCCGCGCGAAAGCTCGCGTTCGAATTCGCCCAAGAGCTCGAAGCCTATTGTTGTGCGCTCGCTACCGACTCATAAGGCACGTCGTCGGCGCCGGTACCGGAGCCCACCCAGCAGGCCCAAGCTTGCAATCCCAAAGGCGGCTCCCGACTTTCCCGAGACCGGTTGACCAATGCGACACCCGCACCCAGCCAGCTGCTGCTTCAGGGTCGACTTACTGCTGCCAGCACCAAGCGTAGCGATGTAACTGTTGAGAGAAGTGAGCGAGGCGTGCGAGGCGCCGACCTCCACCGTTGAAGCTACGCGCGCTTGAGCCTGCGCGCAGCCGTCCACAACGAGATTCCCGTAATAGTAGTGAAGCGAACCGTTTTGGTCGATCTTGAGCGAGGCGGTGATGGAGAGGCGCGGCGATGGCCCGATAACGGGCACATTGAAGGTGACGTTGCCCTGAGCGTCAGCGGTACCGGCATTGCACTGCTTTCCGGCGCAGATCGCGGCCGACGCGGAAGCCGACACCTGCACCTCGCCCGAAAGCTCGCCGCGCACTTCGGCATTGGCGATGGCCGCGTTCGCCATGAGCGGGCTGTCCGCATTACCGGTGAGGTCTTCACCGGAGAACTTTGCGGCCACGGTTACTTCACACAGGCGGGGCAGCTCGAACTCTACGGCAATGTCTCCGAGATCGGGGCAGTCACAAGCGGCGGGCGTACAGGTCGGGCTCGAATACGAGGTGATGAGGCGCTGCAGCGTGGGAGTCGCAAACGGAGCTCCCGTGTAAATGCCGGCTGTGCCGTTCACGATCAGGTGCGCTTGGAAGGTCTCGCCCGTCTTTCCATTTTTGTCCACGTCTTCACCGGCGAGCTCGGAACGCATCATGTCCCCCACGAAATAGCCATCCAGCCCGGTGGTCATGGATTGGCTGTTACCGGTATAAGAAACTCCCGAAACCGTAGCCTCTACGCCGACCAACGCGCTGCCACTGACCGAATCCACCAGGCGCCCCTTCAAACAGGTGTGGCTCTCCACGGGGCGGTCGCAGTTCCAGCTGGATAAATGGTTGGTGGTGAAGGCGATGAACACCGGCTTTGAATAAGTTCCGGCCTGAATGGCACCCAGGGCGCTTTCAGGAATGGCCATTCCGCTAGCATCCTGGAGCTCGCCATTCGCTTCGCTCACCCACTGCGCGGTGACATCGTCGAAGCTATACATCGGCACTTCGATGCGATTTGTGCCCGCCATCAGGTCTTGCAGAGTGCCCCAGGAAGTCGAGCGAGCCTGAAAGCGCACGGAGAGCGGCTCTGAAAAACTCCTGACTCGGTTGCCCGACGCATTGCGGAAGTCGATTTCCGTAAACCCAGAGGAGATCAAAAGCTGTTCCTTTGAGTCGGCAAACGTTCCAGGAAAACGGGGCTGGTCCTGGCTCGGGTCGAGGGCCTGGGCGTAACCGCGTGAGATTCCCGTGCCCCCAGGAAAACCCGACACCTGAAGGTCGCCGCTCGCGGACTGGCACGAGCCAGACTCGGTGCACTGAACCTGCTGCAGCGGCGCGAGAACCACGTCCAGCGCCGGACGGTCCTGCATGGTCGACAGACGGCGCACCACGGTCGTGTATCCCTCGCGCTCGAAGGTCAGGACCGCGGGCAGCGGGCCCATGTCGAGCAGCGCATCGAATCCCCGGGCTTGATAGTCCGTCACGACTTGTGTCGCGAACGCGACGAATTGGAGGTCCACTTTGGTTGGATCGAGCGTATAGCGAAGCGTATAGACGCCCGCGCCATCGGTTTGCCCGGTGGCCACTTCGAAATTGGAAAGCTTTCCGTTGCGATCCAGATCGATTCCGAGCTTTACGGTA
>DASXTY010000119.1:0-3359 GCA_036505155.1 Polyangiaceae bacterium
GAGAGTCGGGCAAAGCCGGGCCGGGTCTTCATGTTCTGATCCCGATGGTCCAGGAGCGCACGGTGGTGAACGTGGAACAGATTCGCCGCATCGAAGTCGGGTTTCGGGGTGACAAGCGCGTCCCGATGGAAGCTCTGATGCTGACCGGCGACGAAAACATCGTCGAGGCGCAGCTCATCGTGCAATACCGCGTCTCCGACACTAGCAAATTCGTCTTTCGGCTCAAAGATCCGGAAGCAGCGCTGCACGCCACGGCCCAAGTGGCCTTGCGCAGCGTGGTGGGCCGAACCAGCATTGATGACGTCATCACCACCGGGCGCGAAAAGGTCCAGGTCGAGACTCAGGACTGGCTTCAGAAGCTTTTGAATGATTACCAGAGCGGAATCAGTGTCACGGAAGTGAAATTGCAGGCCGTGGATGCCCCCGACGAAGTGAAAGACGCCTTTCACGATGTGGTCCGGGCCCGTGAAGAAAAGGAAAAACTCATCAACCAGGCGCGCGGTTATCAGGCCGACTTGATACCCCGCACGCGTGGCGAAGCCAGCCAGATCCAGCGAGAGGCGGAAGCCTACAAGGCGGAGAGGGTCCTCAAAGCCAAGGGAGACGCCGACAAGTTCGAATCCGTCTGGGCCGAATACACCAAGGCGGAGCGGGTCACGCGCGATCGGCTGTACTTGGAAACCATGGAGCGAATCCTGAGCGGTATCGATCAGAAAATTCTGGTGGACCAGGAGCTGGCAAAAAGCGCGCTTCCCCTGCTGAACCTGGGCACTGCTCAAGTGGGCGCGGCTGCGGCAGCCGGAGCGAAGTGACCATGTCCAGGACCACGCTGCTCATTCTGCTGCTCTTGGCCGTGGCTTCCGCCTGGTCGAGTTTCTTCATCGTGGATGAAACCGAGCTCGCTATCGTCACCCAATTCGGCGAATACCGCAGGGGCATCCAGCGCCCGGGAGCATACCTCAAGGTGCCCTTCATTCAGACCGTGTATCGGATGGAGTCGCGCATTTTGAGCAGCGATACGCCACCCGCCGAATACCTCACGCTGGACAAGAAGCGCCTGGTTGCCGACCCTATCACGCGATGGAAGATCCTCGATCCCCTGAAGTTCTACATCACGGTTCACGACGAAGCCGCCGCCAGAGCGCGGGTGGATGACATCGTGAACAGCGAGATGCGCCAGGAGCTCGCCAGCCACAATTTCGCCGAAATCATTGGCGTTGCGCGGGATCAAATGATGCACACCGTGGGACTTTCGACATTCAAGAAAACCAAGCAGTTCGGTATCTTGATCGTTGATGTGCGGATCCAGCGAGCCGATCTCCCTCCAGAGGTGCAAGATAGTGTGTTTCAACGCATGCGCGCCGAGCGCGACCGAGTGGCCAAGCGCTACCGCTCGGAAGGCGGCGAGGAGGCGGCCAAGATTCGCGCCGACACGGACAAGGAAAAGACCATCCTCTTAGCGGAGGCGTATCGACTGGCCCAGACTGCGCGGGGCGAAGGCGACGCGGAAAGCACCACGATTTATGCCAAAGCCTACGGAAAAGACCCGGAATTTTACGCTTTTCTGCGAAGCCTGGATGCATACCAGAATGCGGTGGGCAAGCAGTCGACGCTGGTGCTTTCAACCGGCTCGGAGCTGTTCCGCTATCTCGCGCATCCGAAGAAGTGATGCGACGCTGCCACTTGACAGCAACGATTGACCGTCCCAAATGTCCCGTGATGCCCACATTGTTTGATTTTCATTTGCGCCGGGTGGCGAGCTGAAGCGATGGCACGTATGGTCCAATGTGCCAAGCTCGGACGCGAAGCCGAGGGTTTGGACAAGCCCCCTTTCAAGGGCGAGATGGGCCAAAAGATGTACGACCACGTGTCCAAGGAGGGGTGGCGAATGTGGCTCGAGCATTCGAAGATGTTGATCAACGAATACCGGCTCGACCTTACCAGCCAACAGGGGCAGGAAATTTGGTTGCGCGAGCTCGAAAGATTCTTTTTTGGTGAAGGATCGCAGCTGCCTCCGGATTATGTCCCCCAGCGTCACAAGTGAGAGATCCGGCAAAGAGCTCACCCAGGCCGGCGCGGTGCTGCTGGTTTCCTGTTACGAGCTCGGCCATCAATCGTTTTCCATCGCCTCCGCGTGGGCCCAGCTCCAGGAGCATGGCTATGGCGTCGCAGTGTGCGATGTCTCCCTTCAGCCTCTGGACGAAAATGCAGTTCGGCCTGCTCGGCTGGTCGCCATTTCCGTGCCCATGCACACCGCGCTTCGCCTTGGCGTGGAGGTAGCCAAAAGGGTCCGACACCTCAGCGGCGCGCACATCTCGATGTTCGGGTTGTACGCGTGGATGAACGGGATAAAGCTGCTCGACGAGTGCGCTGACTCGGTGATCGGCGGAGAATTCGAGCCGGGTCTTCTGGAGCTCGCTGGCGCGCTCAGCGGCGGCGGTTCGCTCGCCGAGCTGCGGCAGGTCAGCACGCGCGCATCGCTGGCGGCCACGGGTGCGCTCCGGCCACCGGTACTGGAGCGCATTGCCTTTTCAGTGCCCGAGCGCAGAGGGCCTTTCCCCATCGCGCGCTATGCAAAGCTGGTTGGCCCCGAGCCGCACTCGACCCGCCTGGCCGGCTATGTGGAAGCCAGCCGTGGTTGCAAGCATCGCTGCCGACACTGCCCGGTTGTCCCGGTTTACGATGGCCGCTTTTTCGTGGTTCAAAAGGAAGTGGTATTGGCCGATGCGCGGCAGCAGATCGCGGCGGGAGCGCGCCACATCACCTTTGGTGACCCAGACTTTTTGAACGGCGTCGGCCACGCCCTGAGCGTGGTGCGCAGCCTGCACCAGGAATTCCCTGAAGTCAGCTTCGACGTCACCGTCAAAGTCGAGCATATTATCCGGCATCGAGCGGTATGGGACGAGCTTCGTGGGTTGGGTTGTGTGTTCGTCGTATCGGCGGTGGAGTCGCTGAGCGATCGCGTACTGGCGGTGCTGGAGAAGGGGCACACGCGAGCCGACGTCTTTACGGCCCTAGACATCTTGCGTCAGGCGGGCGTCGCCTTGCGCCCCTCGTTCGTGGCCTTCACCCCGTGGACCACGCTCCAGGATTACATCGATCTGGTCGAGTTCATCTACGACCAGGAGCTGGTCGAACACGTCGATCCCATCCAGCTCAGCATTCGCTTACTCGTTCCGCCGGGCTCTGCCCTGCTCTGGCCGAAGTCGGATTCGCCAAGGCCGGCCGGCACGAGACCACTTTCGGGTCTTCCCACAAAGGACGCCGAACCACCCGATTGGCTCGGGCCCTTCGATCCAGAGGAGCTAAACTACGTCTGGCGACACCCCGACCAGCGGATGGATCGATTGCACCAGGAG
>DASXTY010000120.1:0-4335 GCA_036505155.1 Polyangiaceae bacterium
GAAAGAGTGAGCCTCGGATGGGAGTGCACCAGCCGGAGCAGCTCGATGCCCGTGTAGCCCGTGGCTCCAAAGATACCCACTCGGCAGGTTTCCGGCATAAGAGCCGGGCTCTAGCACAAGCTCTACGATTGCGCGACTGCGAGCTCTCGCCATGTTGAATACGAACCTCAGCCGTGCTTACATCTCGAGCCACGACTCGTTACCGGGACAAGGCGAATGCTCTGGTTCTAGCGTGGCAGAAGCGCTACGAAGAGGCGCTTCCGTCGAAACACGCCGCCATCATGTGCTGCGCGGTCGCCGAACATGAGACGAGCTGCGGCGACGCCTGGAATCATTCGGGAAACTGGGGCGCCATTCAACGTCGCCTGATGAATGCTGAGGAGCGGGCCCTGGTGGCCGCCGGGAGAAAGCCACCACCGAGCGACGCATTCGAGCTCTTGCACGGCGACAGCTCTCCGATCCGCGGAAAATACGCGACCTGGTTCTGGGCTTTCCCAAAGGGTGTCGTCTACCCTGCTGCGGGACTAGCCGGTGACGAGGCCGGCGCTTGGAAGCTCTTGGAAGTGCTCCTGGAAAAGCGACCGGTGATCAAGGCGGCGATCGATTCGATCGACGTCTCGACGCTGGCGGCGGACATGTATCACACCAAGTACTACGAGGGCTTTCACGATCCGCGCGCGCCCGGGGGAGACCAGGCAAATATTGCTGACTACGCTCGTGCGCTGGCTTGGACGAGCGGTGCGTTTACAGCAGGGCTCTCCGACTGGCATCCGGGAGGGATTGCTCCCGGCCCCGACTCCGATCTGGAGACGACGATCGGGGTGCAGCGAGCGCTAAACCGCCTAGAAATCGCCGACCCGCCTCTGCGTGAGGACGGAGTCAACGGTCCCAAAACGCGCGCGGCGATCGGTCGTTTTCAACGAGAGGCTGGGCTTCAGGCCGACGGCCGGATGGGGCCACAGACGAGCGCAGCACTGGAGCGCGCATTATCCGAATTGTCCCATCCAATGTAGTTCGCTTTCAGAAACTAGGGGATCCCTAACTAAGACCCCGCGGCGACGCCCCAACCGATGCGAACATCCGAGGGAAGCGCAACACCGCGGCGCGACATCAGCGCAATGCCGCGCAAATTCAGGTGCTGCCAGAGCTCTTCGCACCGACGACGCCGCTCGCGATCAGCGGCATTGATTCGGAGCGCTTGAGAGACCGCAAAACGCCGCACCACAGACTCGGCGCGTAGCGATTCGGAGCGCACGAATGCCACGGCTTCGCGCAGCGCCTTCACCGTGTCGGACCGGGCGTCGACCGAGAGCTCGACCACGGCGCGGGACAGTGCGTCGGTGGCGGACCCAGGGAAAAAATGCTGGTGCAGCTGCCTTGCAAACGAAAGGCTGATCAGCCGATTGAGCAGGCTTTCGATGGCGAGCGCTCGTTCATGCATGCTGACGCGCAAGATCCGGAACAGAACCTCCGCGCGCTCGTCATTCATGCGATAGCCGTAGCTCCGATAATCGCCTTCCAAACGCCCGGCAGCTTCTAACTGGTCGCGCATAGCCGTGCCCGAATAGATCTCGGTGCGGCATACATTCCACGGTAGATCGAGGTGTTCTTCCGCGAGCACGAGCGTTTCCTCCATGTCTTCCAGCGTGCAGTCGGGATCGAACAGCATGAAATTGAAAGATGGAACGATGCCGTGTTGTCGGCAGGTGGCGATGGCGGAGCGATTGTGCTCCGGCTCGTGAGTGCGACCGAGGTAGTCCAGCCGCGCAGCGGAAGCGCTTTCGACTCCCAAAAACAGGTGGATGGTCCCCATATCGCGCAAGGCGCGACACACTTCCGGTGTGATGGTTTCGGGCCGACCCTTGACCCAGAAGACCACGTCTTTGGCGCCGCGTTCCGCGAGCCCCTGAGCAATCCGCTCGGTGCGCTCCACGGTGCGTTTTTCGCTGGGTAGCACGAATAGATCGTCCTGCACGAACATGACACGCGCGCCGCGGGCATGATATTGGGCCGCTATCTCATCGGCCACCGCATCCGGCTTTCGCAAGCGATAGCGCTTCTGCTGTTCAGAGGTGTATGCCGCAATGCTGCAGTAGTGGCACTCGCCCACGCAGCCGCGCGCCGTGATCAAGAAGTCCACCGTGATCCCGCCGACCACGTACGGCAGCGCGCTGCGCTCCGGCTTGGGGAGCGCATCGAGATCGGCCACCGGCGGCCGCACCCCGCCCATGGTGATGGTCTCTCCGTCACGCCACACCAATCCTAGGATTCCGCGTGGTGACTGGCCGCGACCCAGCTGATCCAGCATTTCGACCAGCGTTTGCTCGCCGTCGTGTCGGACCACTGTATCCAGCCCCGGCACGTCGCGGAGCAGCTCGCGGTAGCAGAAAGTCGGGACGTGCCCGCCGCAAGTGAGGTGTCCCCGATAACCGCGCTCGCGGATGGCCTGCATGAACGCCAAGTAATCCTCGATGTTGTTTTGAAATGCGATACCGAGACCCACCAGGTCGGGCTCCAGCGCTATCGTTTCGCGCAGCGCAGAATCCAGGTCGGAGCGGTAACTATACGCGATGACGGTTGCTTCGTGACCGGCGCTCCTCGCCGAAGCGGCCAGGTATTGGAGCGCAAGATTTTCTTGTTGAATCGGACCGAGCAACACGGCTCGCTGGGGGCGCAATGAAGTTGTACCCGCGCCGTTTTGAACGCTCGCCCCATCGACCACGCGCAGGCGTCGTATCACGCCGCTGCCTCATTAAAAGCAAAGCTTGCAACCGCCGCCGAGTGCTCTCCCCAAACCGCAGTCTGAATTAGCGGATCCGGCATGCCCTGTTCTAGAGTCCAGACCACTACGTCTGGCGCGAGTTGCTCGAGACGCCCGGCGGAAACATGCCACTCGTATTCAAGCCCCTCACCGCCATCATTTTCGGCTAAGAGAACCAGGGAATTCGAAATGCGCGCAAGCTCTACGATGCGGAGGCGCATGGCTCTGGCGAGCGGGAGGTCGTCGGCCTGTTTGTCCGGTACGATGGGGCTCGGCGCCATCTCCGCGATGATACGACAGACGGTACAGCGGTCTCCCGAGCTCACCCACACGATACCTTGATCACCATCGCAAAGGTGAATATCCGTCACCGCGTGCACCATGCGACTCGGATTGGGATCACAACGGAGCTCGAGCGTCACACGGATGGTCAGGCGCGAGTAACCGTCGCCATAATAGGCATAGCGAATCGGTGCCGGCCAAGTCGCTAGGAAGGAAAATCCGCCGGCTTGCTTGGTGATCATCGAAACCTGCATCCCTTGCAGGAAAGGATCGTTCGTATCCAGCTCCTCGATAATGGGCAGACCGATGATCCGTGGTTCCAGCGCCGGATCGATGGCAACGAACCCCTGTGCCGTCTGGAAATCGGCGCCCCAGGTAAGTGTGACCCGTGCGGCGCGATTGCTATCCACTGGGTCCATGGTCGCGCTGCAGATTTGGCCCGGCTCAGCCGGCGTCCCTTCAGGCGGCAGGCAAACGATGTATTCGTAGAAACCGGTCACGCACTGGGACGGAGCTCCCGCTGCGCCCGCTGCGCCGCCAACGGCGCACAATCCGCCGCCGGATCCACCGTATTGTAAGACAAGCCCACCACCGGTTGCGCCGGTACCGCCGGTTGCACCGAAACTGGCCACGATGCCGCCCGACGCGACGGTGCCACCTCTGGCGCCGGTGCCACTGACCGCGCCGGAACCGCCGCTTCCCTTGGCCCCAGTGCCCGCGATCGCACCACCGACACTCGTCCCCGTGCCGGACTCTGTCATGCCACCGCACGAGCTCTCGGAGACCAACCCGGCAGCGACCAAGATCGGCAGCGTTCCGGCTGCTGTTCGCACCACCACTTGCAGCCTTCGCATTCTAGCCGATGGTGAACTCCTACATTGGTAGTGTCAAGACGCATGTCAGCTTCTGGCACAGCCCCCGACATGATAGGTTTCGTCGGGCCTGGAACCTCAGCCCACAATCTGGTTTAACGCGTGGCTTCCGAATTGGCCCGTCGAACGATTGTGCGACGCGTCACCTGCATATCGCATCGTCGTTGCCGACGACCATCCCCGCGCATGGGCGCGACAGCTCGAGCAGGCGGATATCGCGTTCGGGCAGCCCGGCGCGGAGCTTTTGAGACAGTCGACGCGGGTGCGCTGGGTGCATCTCAGCACCGCCGGTTACACAGCCTACGATAATCCCGAGGTCCGCGAACACCTCAGCCGTCGAGGCGTCGCGCTCACTACGAGCTCGAGCGTGTACGCCGAGCCCTGCGCACAGCACGTGCTCGCGATGATGTTGGCGCAGTC
>DASXTY010000121.1:0-1685 GCA_036505155.1 Polyangiaceae bacterium
TCGGGGGGATTTCCAATCCCGCTGCGCTTCTGGGGGGCCAAGCGGGCCAGGCCGCCGGAGCCGGAGCCCTGCTGGCGGGTCTAAACATGGGTTTCAGCGCGCCGCGTCAGGACGTCGGCAATCGGATCAAGGTGACTCCTCACATCAACGAGTCGAATCAAGTGCGGCTGGAAATCGAACAGGAGAGCAGCGCACCGGGGGCTGCTGCCGGCGCGCTCGGCGCGGTGAGCATCACCCAGCGCACGGCCAAAACCACGGTGGTGGTCAATGATCAGGAGACGGTCGTCATCGGAGGGCTGATGCGCGACGAGTACACCATGACCAAAGAGAAAATCCCGATATTGGGCGACTTACCGGTTATCGGATTTTTGTTCAGCCACACGGTTACCGAAAAGCGCAAGGCGAACCTGCTCTTGGTCCTGACGCCGTATATCATTCGCAGCCAGGCGGACATGCGCAAGATCTTCGAGCGCAAGATGGAAGAGCGGCAGGAATTTCTGGACCGCTACTTCGTGTTCGCCACCGATCAGTGGGAGCCGCCCAAGGACTACTCGCGCACCAACGGCTTGGTTGAGGATATTCGTCAAACCTATGCAAAGGTCTCCGAGCAGCTTCGGCTCGAAGAGGAAAGCCAGCCGCGCGGCGACTTAGAACATCAACCGAGTGAACCGATAGAGCTCCCGGAAAACATCCGCACCAAGCCGGCGGCTGCAAGTGCAGCTCCCGCTGCTGCAACACCGGCGCCGGCTCCCGTGCCACGACGCCGTCGTGGCGAGCCGACACAACCCGCGCCCGGGCAACCGGCCCCGGCTCCGGGGCAACCTCCGGCGGCCCCCGCTCCCGCTCCCGCAGCGCCACCCGCCACGCCGCCGCGCACGGAGCTCGACACCCCGTTTCACGTGGGCAAGATGGCGCGTAACGTCAACCCGGAGGCGCGCCTCGAATAGTCATGTTGGAGCAACGCGCCCTAGGAGACATCTTGATTCGTCGCGGAGTGGTCACCCACGCCGCGCTCGAGCCTCTTTTCGAACAGCAGCGCGAAAAGGGCACGCCGCTAGTGGACTTGCTGTTGCAGTCGAAGCTTGCGAACGACGATACCGTAGCGCAGGCGCTGGCGGCGGAATGCGGGCTTCCGTATGTGGCACACATCGACGTCGAATCGGTCCCGGTTCAGGTGGCTACCCGGCTGCCCATCGGGTATGCGCGAAACCACAAACTTTTGATCGTCGGCGAGCGAGAACAAGCGGTTGAAGTGGTGTGCGCCGATCCACTGGACACCCGCGGGCTCGACGACGTGCGCGCCACTTTCGACAAACCGGTGCAGGCCAAGGTGGCGTCGGCGGCGGTCGTCAGCGACGCCATCAACCGAGTGTACGAACGACAGGAAACCGTCAGCGAGCTCGAGACCACCGATGCTCTGATCGAAGATGAACAGATCGACATCCTCGACTCGAACGAAGATGCGCCCATCATCCGATGGGTGAACGCCTTGTTCGCGCAGGCGGTCAAGGAACGTGCCAGCGACATCCACATCGAGCCGGAAGAAAAGGAAGTGATGGTGCGCTACCGCGTCGATGGGCAGCTCTACGTGGCGCGACACGCCAGCCGACAGTTCATGAGCTCGGTGGTAGCCCGGGTGAAGATCATGGCCGGGCTGAATATCGCGGAGAAGCGGCTGCCCCAGG
>DASXTY010000122.1:0-3496 GCA_036505155.1 Polyangiaceae bacterium
TAGCGTTCTCCGGTGTCGCAGAGGATGGTCACCACATTTTTGCCCGGGCCAAGCTCGCGCGCGACTTCCAGCGCCACGTGTACATTGGCTCCGGAGCTGATGCCCATCAATAGCCCTTCGCGACGCGCTAAAGCCTGTTGAGTGCGATAGGCGTCCTGGTCGCTCACCGTCCGCACTTCATCCAGCAGGTCTCGATTCAGGTTTTTCGGAACGAAGCCTGCAGCAATGCCTTGAATCTTCGAAGGTCCTCGTTCCCCGCACGAGATGGTGGCGCAGGATTCGGGCTCGACCGCGATCACGCGACAGGGAGCGCCGCGCTCGCGGATTGCCCGCCCGACCCCGCTCACGGTTCCGCCCGTCCCCACCGCCGAAACCAGCGCGTCGATGCTGACGCCTTTCATGCTTTCGAAAATCTCCGCCGCCGTCGTGCGGTAGTGGACTTCGGGGTTTGCGGGGTTGTCGAACTGCTGCGGTACGAAAGCACCTGGCGTACGCTCGGCGATTTCACGAGCGCGGTGGATGGCTCCCTGCATCTGCTGCTCCTCGGGAGTTAAGACGACCTCGGCTCCCAGCGCTTCCAGTAGCTGGCGACGTTCCAGGCTCATGCTTTCCGGCATGGTGAGCACGCAGCGATACCCGCGCTGCGCACACACCAGCGCGAGCCCGATTCCGGTATTGCCGCTGGTCGGTTCCACCACCACGCCTCCGGAGACGAGCTTGCCTTCTCGCTCGGCTCTCTCGATCATCGCCAGACAGATGCGGTCTTTCACCGACCCGCCCGGGTTTAGCGCCTCGAGCTTCGCAAACACCTCCGCGCGGAGCTGCTCCCGCCCCAAGCGACGGATCGCTACCAGCGGAGTATCACCGACCAACTCCAGGACGTTGCGGTACACGAGAGGATGATCAGGCACTTTTAACAACCGCTCGCTCCTCACTCAGATGACGTAAACGTAAGGTTGCTTGCCGGGCGGACGCACTCCGAGCTGCTCGGCGCGGGCGCAGATGTCGGCAATGCTCACCGCATCGAAGCACGCTTCCACCCGAGCCGACAGGTCGCGAAACACCGCCTCGGTAACCCGCCGGGCCGCGCCTTCGGATTCAGCGCCGGGGGGCATTTCCGCGAGTGCAATGGGCCCCTCCAGAGCGCGGATCACATCACCGACCCGGATTTGGGCGGCTCTCTGGGCCAAGTGATAGCCACCGGCGGGTCCGCGCTTAGAGCCCACGATGCCCGCGCGTTTCAAGTCTTGAAAAATTTGCTCCAGAAACCGTGGGGGGATGCGTTGCCGCACCGCGATATCTTTTGCCTGAGTGGGCCCGCCATCGTTGTAAAATGCGATGTCGAAAAGCGCGCGGACCGCGTAGAGGCCCTTGTTCGAAAGCTTCACGAGCCTTGATATGTATTGGCACATCGGATTTGTCAAGAACCTCTGAGGTTTCGGCGGGGCCACGTGGTGGCCATTTCCAGCGCAACCAAAGGGAGCATGGTCAAAATTGCGGGACGAGTGGTTCCCATCGGCGAACCCCTCACCGCGCCGTTGAGCAAGCGCAAGTGTGTGGTTCATGAAGTGCGGGCACATTTCATCGACGGATTAAACTTCGATCCGAGTGCGCTCATCGATACAGCGCGTCGATCTCGGCGCCGTATTTGGCGAGCACATTACGACGCTTGAGCTTCAGCGACGGCGTAAGAAGGTCGTTCTCGATAGTGAAGTCTTCCGGCACCACCGCAAAGCCCTTGGGTTTCTCGAAGCTCTTGAAGCTGGTGCCGAGCTTGGCGATTTCGTCGCTGAGCAGCGTGCGCACTTTGGGGTTCTGCGCCATATCGCCCAATTCAACCGCGTTGGCCGCCGCCCATTTTTGCAGGGCCTGCGAGTCGGGTACCACCAGCGCCACGTTGTGCGGGCGGTTCGCGCCGTAAATCATGACGTTGGTGATGTAGGGAGAAAGCTTGAGCTGCTCCTCGAGCGGCGCGGGCGCCACATATTTCCCATTTTCGAGCTTGTATTGCTCTTTGATGCGGCCCGTAATGAAGAGATATCCGTCCTGGTCAAGGTACCCCGTGTCGCCGGTGCGAAACGATCCGTCTTCCCGCAACACCTGGCGCGTCTCTTCGGGAAGCCCATAGTACCCCTTCATCACGTTGGGACCGCGCACCACGATTTCTCCCTGTGAGCCGTCGGCGGCGTCGCCCATCGCTTGCTGGTCGATGGTGACGCTGACGCCCGGTACTGGCTTTCCCACACTTCCGAATTTGCGGTGGCCAGGGACGTTCACGCTGACTACGGGGCTAGTTTCGCTCAGGCCATAACCCTCATAAACCTGAATCCCGAGCGCGTCGATGAACTCGGCCACCTCTTTGCTCAAAGCCGCGCTGCCGCTCACCGCAAGCTTGAGCTGACCGCCGACTTTGGCACGGATTTTTTTGAAGATGAGCTTGTCGGCCAAAAGCAGCGCCGCTTGTTCCAAGGCTCCGATTCTTTCTCCGCGGCCCTTCTTGTTGGCGGCACGGATCGCGGAATGAAATAAGCTCTGGATGGGCGCGGGCTTTTCTCGAATTTGGTTTTGCACGTTATCGTAAATGCGGTTGAAAATCCGCGGGACCGAAACCAAAATGGTGGGCTTTACCTCCGCCAAGTTCCGGAGCAGGTTATTGACGTCGTCGTTGATGGCCATGGACGCGCCTTTGCTCAGAAGTACATGGAGCTCGCACACCTGGCCGAAAGAGTGGGCCCAATACAAAAATGAAAGTGACCGGTCGTCGGGTCCAAAGCCGAACAAATCGCGAACCGCAAACACGTTGGAGCACACGTTTCGGTGGCTCAAAATCACGCCCTTCGGCTTGCCAGTGGTCCCCGAAGTGTAGAGCAGGCCGGCTATTTCTTCTTCATCCGGGTCCTGCGCCGCGGTTGAAAAATCCGCACCGAGCTTCAGCAATCGACGGTAAGCATGTTCGTGCTCCGGGGCGAGCTCGATGCCCACCACCTGCTCGACACAAGCTACCCGACCGGCGATTTCACGGAGCTGCTGATAGACCGCGGAACTGGAGCCAATCGCAATTTTGGCTTTGCAATCCTGGATGATGAACTCCCACTCCGTCGGGTGCTGAACCTCGTACATGGGAACGAAGCTCGCGCGAAGGCCATAGGTGGCGTACGCAGCGACCGCCCACTCCACGCGGTTATTCGAAACGATGGCGACGCGATCGCCGGCCCCCACGCCAAGGCGCGCGAGCCCGCCTCTGAAGTCATCCACCAGCTTGGCAAAGGTCGCGTAGGTGGTCCAAACCCAGCCCGAGGCGGTCCGGTTCCCAAAAAGCGGCCGCCCGGCGAATTGATCGCAGCTTTCCTTCCAGATTTGAACCAGATTTTTTGCCATGTTTAACTGGGGCTCACCCTCGCCCTGGGCTTTCTAGTAAGGGCTCCTCTCGGCCTTCGGCCGATTCACCCCAGAGAAAATTCGCTCCGCGAATTTTGCTAGTGTGCTGACCATTATT
>DASXTY010000123.1:0-10182 GCA_036505155.1 Polyangiaceae bacterium
CTTCCCATGCAGTCCATGCCGGTTGAAATGGGCGTTGGTTCGCAGGCTCTCTTCAATAATCTGCTGAACGGCACCGTGCCGACCTTTGGATTTTCCACCAGTTTCGAGCAATGCGGGTCCAATTCGGACGGCTTTTCGTGCGGCTTTCCCGCAGCATCTTCGGGCGAAAGCGCGGGCTCGGCGTACCGCGGGGGCGGGGACGGCGGCGCCGGCCCGAGCATTGTGCTCCACCAGGCGGTAGGCGCTTTCGATATCACCGGTCTGCGGGGCGGCACTGCACAAGAAGTCAGCGATTGGCTGAACGCCAACGGCTATCAGTCGGCGGTCACCGCGCCTTCCATTCTGCAAGATTATGTGAGCAAGGGTTACGTTTTTTTGGCCATCAAGTTAACCGGTGGCACCGGCATCGACGAAATCCATCCGCTGGTGGTCCGCTACGCCGGCAACACTCCCTGCGTGCCACTCAAGCTCACCAGCGTGGCGGCGGTTCCGGACATGGGAGTGCGCACCTTCTTTCTGGGCTCGGAGCGGGTGGTTCCCAGCAATTACAAACATGTCACCCTCAATCAGGCGCGCATCGACTGGGCTGCGTACGGCAACAATTACAACCAGGTGGTTAGCCGCGCGGTTGATTCTCCAGTGTCCGACGGGCGCGGATTCGTAACCGAGTACGCGGGCCCAAGCAACGTCGTGTCTGCACAGGGCGTTTACGATCCTGCCTGGAATCCGTCGAAGTTCCAGAACATCGCCCCGGAGCTGGTGGTCAAGGAGCTGGGGATTCAGAAACTGGTGCAATGCAGCTACTACACTTGCCAGTACCTGCATCCGCTGGTGAAGCCGCTGCTTGAGGAGTTTCTGCCTCGGCCTGCCGGTCTCACCGAGGATGAATTCTACAGTAACCTCGCTAGCTATAAGGGGCAGATCGACATGGCGGTGTGGAACGCCGCATCCTTCGCGGCCAGGCTGGACGAGCTCATCGTGCAGCCCGGGCTTCACGCCACGCTTCTGCTGGAACAGAACCCGTATCTGACGCGCCTGTTCACCACCATTTCACCGGAGGAGATGACCATCGACCCCGAGTTTCGCCGGCGCCCCGGTTTGCCGGACGTGCCGCGTCTAACCCAAGCCACGCAACGCGTGCTCTGCAACGGCGGCAGTATCTTTACACTGCCTAACGCGCAAGTCGTCGCGCTCGATAATCAGACCGCCAGCTGGCCAAAATTCTCCGACGACGAGCTTTGGGCGGAAACCATCGAAGACGTTCCGGCTACCGGTGATCCGATCGTCCTCGTGGACAACACCAAGAAAATTCAGGACCAGGTCGATGCCAGCAACGCGCGAAACAACTGGCCGCCCGAGACTGCCGGCTGTGAGTGTGGCCTGCCCTCAACCCGGTCTCAAAGCTTGGTCGGGGTGCTCGGGTTGGCAGGCGCTGCGATGCTTTGGAGCAGGCGGCGAGCGCGGCCTTAGCTGCGGCGGCTCCTGTTCATCTTGCGGGCTGGAGCAGCCCGCTGGCTCTTCGGCCCCTTCCAATGAGACCCTCGGGCAACATCGGCCACGAGCAGTTCGGTTGCGGCCCGCGAGCGAACGAGCTCCCCCGGCGTGACCCCCAGGGCTGCACCGATACGATGTGAGGGCGGACAATGTTCTCGTAAAAACGCTCTGGTCCGAGCTCGCCGCGATCGAATTCGCCAAAGACGCGGCGCGGCGCAGCGGCAAGGTGCACGAGGTCTGGCTGCAGCCGGAAGAGGGTTCAGACACCGAGCCCGAGCTGATTTATTGGGTCTATCCGACCGGATCGGTGAACACCGTCGTTTGAGCTATTCACAGAAATGGCTCCCGGGTTAAGGAGCGACTCAGCCCGTCCGGGGCCGCGCCATTTGGCGAAAGCGGAATTCGCGGGGATCTATGTCGAGCCGATCGCCGAAGCACTTCTTCAATACTTCCCACTGCTCGTTGACGGTGCGTGAGATGATCTGCATGGCGTAGCCGTAGTGGAGCACCTTTTGTGTGGCAGCGAGGTAATTCTGCGCGCCTGTACCCTGGTGCCGCTGGGCGCCGCGAACCGGCGCCTCGTCGAGGCGCAGCATGCGCCTGAGCGACGCGAGCGCTCGACCCGCATAGCTCGGATCAGCTGCGTCACGTTTTCGGAAATAGGCGGCAAACCACTGCTGGTGGCGCCGTTCATCTCGCGCGATTCGTTCGAGAAGGCCTTTCAGCACTGGTTCATCGGCCGCCAACGCGAGCACCTGGTAGAGGTGAATGTTCAACGTCTCGCCCAGGAGGTTGATGAGAATGACGCCGTGCTCGTCCTGAAAGTCATTGGGATCGTAGCCCTTCTGGAGTTCGCAGATGCTGGCCTCATCATGCTGGGAAGCGACTTCGTGTCCGACGTGTCGGCAATAATGCCTCATTACGTGGAAATGCTTGGCCTCCTCACCAACCTGGTAGGTGGCGAACGCCGCGAACTCTGCATCGTACAGCATGATCGCGAGCTGGTTGACGACGATGCAGGGGGCGTTTCCCTCCACCACCGCAACCTCTCCAATGCAATCGATCACCTGGCGATCGTTTTTAGTCAGCGTGTCGCGATCGACCGACTCGATCTCGCGCCGAATGTCCGCCATTTTCCAACGGTTGGCCTCGCATATATCCAGAAATTTATCGTAGAGCGCCCAGTTGTCAGGCGCCCCCCGCTCCGCATTCGGCAGGCGTTTGTGAAATGGCCGGGCCCCGAACGTGGTTTCCATGGGAGAAGAGTACGCCAATTCATGTCGCAAATGGCGATGGCGTTCAGGCCTTCTCCCGCTCCGAGGTGACGGGTCCGCCCCAGGGCCCGAGGGCCCCGCCTCGCCACCCGAACCGCAAGCCACAAGCCCATTCCGGGGACCATCGCTTGTGATATCGTGAACCCATGCAATTAAAGAAATGGTTCGATCCACTGCGAGTGGTCGACGTATGCGACGCGATGGATGGGATGGGATATTTCAATATCGGGCTTGTCGATCGGCGGATCCGACCACTCTGGTCGGGTATGAAGTTTTGGGGCATCGCGCTGACCGTTCGTTGCGTCACCGCCAATCGCCCCATGTGGCGGCTGGGGAGCACGGAGGAAATCGTCAATGCGCACGGGATCTGGTTCGAGCGCATGGGCAACATCGGTTTTCACGAGCTGGTCAAGCCCGGCCACGTGATTGTCACTGATACGGGTGCCTCGCCGGAGGTGGGATTTTGGGGTTCTGCCAATTCCCTCGGCACCGTGCACGCCGGCGCGGTTGGGATCGTCACCAGCGGGTATTGTCGCGACACCGCTGAAATTGCGCTCCAACGGACACCCATCTGCGCACGAGCGCGAGGGCGAACCATCATTCCGGGACGCATCGAAGTCGCCGAAGTGCAAGGCAAGATCGACTGCGGGGGCGCGCAAGTGCGACCCGGGGACGTGGTCGGCGCAGACGATGACGGCGTGGTGGTGGTGCCGGCGGAAATCGCCGAGGAAGTTTCGGTGCACGCTCGCGCGGTTTTGTTGGCCGATATGCGGGCGCGGCGAGGGCTCTATCAAAAGCTGGGGATGCCTTTTGATTCGACGGTGGACTACGAATCCGTGGAAGCCCACTACCGGAGTCTGAGCTAACCCGCCGGCCCCGGACCCCGAGGCCTGCTTATTTCCTGAGCTCGACGCCGGTGGCGACCAGGCGAACTTCAGGAGCGGTGCCGTCCGCGTTCTTGCGCGCAAAGTGCGCTCCCTCGCTCTCTAAGTGAGAAACGTACTCCGCCGGAAGCGTCGCCACCGCCACCGTGCCCTGCACCCGCGCATGAGCGCCGACCGAATCTGTGGGGATGAAGAACCCGTAGTCTTTGAAGGTGACGCGGCACCCCCCGCCGACGGGTCGAGCGACTCGCTGAGCTCCATCCAGCAACCCCTTCTGGTGCACGCGCGGCGGACTTCGCCCTGCAAAAGCACTACCTGTTCCCGGTAGCGATCCGGTTCCTTCAAAACGCTCGCGAGGACCATGGCCGGCGCGTCACTGATGGGTGCGCCGAAGTGCTGGTAGCCCTGCGCCACGGGCTTCTCGAGGGTCGCCTGCTCATGCGAAGACTCCACCGGATCTGGGTGTGCGCTCGCACGCGGTACATCCGTCGAAGAACGACAAGCAGGAAACGCCAGCAGCGCTGCGGTCATCAAGCGTAGCCGCATTGCTATTCCCGAGCTAGTGTGACCAACGCCCCAGACAGACTCAAGACGCCGCCAACACACCGGTCGCAAATGTACGTCGCCGGCCCGGCGATGAGATTTTCGACCTCGTCGGTCGGGCGTTCGCAAAAGGAGCACCCGGTCGGAAAGATCCCTTGCCGTCGCAAATCGCCGAGCTTCGTTTCCGAGGCGGTCATCTTCGCCCGTTCTTCACCAAACAAGTGCTCGAGCTCTTTACGATACGCCTCTCGTGCAACGCGCGCCGCACCTCGGCCCGGGTCAGCCAAGACGGCCTGTTGATCGAGCCAGTCACCGGCGCCCGGAACCTTACGCCCTTCCTCCTCGAGGATATCCAAACACAGCGAGATGCACTGGTTGCAAATGCGAGGCGGCCGACCGCCGACTCCGTAGATGGTGACGCGTTTCGACATGTGCTCGCCGCAGAACGAACAGCGTCCTCCGAGCACCTGAAGCGTCCGACTGGGCAAAGTGAGCGCTCCCAAGCCCTCGACCCACAAGAGGGGAACCAGAATGCTGCCTAGCGCTAGAAAGCTCCGCCGTTCCACTTGCACGCGCTGATCCTAGCGCCGATCGGCTCCAGCGCTAGCGTGTAGATAACGATGGACCAGCCGGGCTGGGAGCAGGTATAGGAGCGCTGAAACCCCCCGGGCGAGGCCGCTCAAAGCAATGTTCGATCCCTTAGTGATGCTGTCTGGCCTTTTGGTGGGCCTGGTGGTTGGCCTCACCGGAATGGGCGGAGGCGCGCTGATGACGCCGCTGCTCGTCCTTGGATTTGGGATAGAGCCTTTGGCCGCGGTCTCGAGCGATCTGGTGGCATCCCTGTTGATGAAGCCGCTCGGCGCCTGGGTGCATTGGCGGCGCGGCACCGTTCGCCCGGGCTTGGTGCGCTGGCTGGTGATGGGGTCGGTGCCTTCCGCCTTTGTCGGCTCATTTGTGTCTGCTTCTTTCGGAAGCGGGGCCGGGGCGCGTCTCAAGTTGGCGTTGGGGTTCGCTCTGCTGGTCGCATCTTCGGCCATTGCGGCAAAAGCTGCAATGGGGCAGGCGCGCGCTGGATTGGATGGGGCTCCGGATTCGCTTCGCATTCTAAAGCTACCGACGCTGGCGGTCGGCGTTGTCGGCGGGTTCGTGGTGGGCCTGACCTCGGTGGGATCCGGTTCTCTGATGATGGTGCTCTTGCTCTTGCTTTATCCTCGGCTCTCCGCAGGAGAACTGGTTGGAACCGATCTGGTGCAAGCAATTCCCCTGGTCGGAGCTGCAGCCCTGGGCCACATTATCTTTGGAGACTTCAAATTGGGGCTTACGAGCTCCCTCGTGATCGGCGGTGTTCCGGGCGTGTATATCGGGGCACAGCTTTCAGCGCGGGCACCGGATAAACACGTTCGCCCGATCCTCATGGTCGTCCTCTTGGCGACCGGTCTGAAGCTGGTGGGCATGCCCGCTTTGGGAATCATCGGTGCAGTGGTGTTGGCGTTGGTCGCCTGGCTCGTGACCGCGCTGGCGCGGCGCCGAAAGCTCACTGGGGATCCAGCGTCCCGCACCGTCGTGCCATAGTGCCGGGAAAGCCCCGCCTTCTACGGTTTGCTCTGTGGCTTGGCCCTCCGGTTATAGTCGGCGTTGCTGCCTGGAGCGTCATGCTGCGGATGCCCGGTAAAAGCTACCGCGGGGCTTTGCGACCGATGCCCGCCGAGTGGGAGCCTGTGCGCCGGGCGCTGGAAGGCGACGTCCGCCGTTTGGCCTCGGAAATTGGTCCGCGGCACGTGGGGCAACCGGAGCGCTTGAACCAAGCAGCGCAATTCATCGAGGCGTCGCTTCAAGGCGCAGGCTTTGCCAGCGTCGAGCGACAGACCTTTACTGTGCGCGGCGTCACCTGCGCAAACCTGGCCGTGGAGCGACCCGGAGCCAGCGCGCCCAACGAGATCCTGGTGGTTGGCGCGCATTACGACACCGAGCCGTTCACGCCGGGTGCAGACGATAACGCCAGTGGTGTAGCGGCATTACTGGCGCTGGCACGCGCCTTCGTGAACACTACCCAGCCGCGCACGATACGCTTCGTGGCATTCGTCAACGAGGAAATGCCCCATTTCTACACCCAGGATATGGGGAGCTTCCGGGCGGCTCGACGCTCGCGCGAGCGGGGCGAGAACATCGTAGGCATGTTGAGTCTGGAAAGCATCGGCTACTATTCGACCGTGGCGCATAGCCAGCGTTATCCCGCCGCGTTGGGGGCAATCTATCCGGATACCGGGGACTTCATCGGGTTTGTGAGCAACCTGCGCTCTCGCGGTTTGCTCCGGCGGGCCGTCCAGGCCTTCCGCCGCCACGCGGAGTTTCCCACCGAAGCGGCGGCCCTTCCCGCATTCGTGCCTGGCGTGGCGTGGTCCGACCACTGGGCGTATTGGAAGCACGGCTACCCTGCCATCATGGTGACCGGAACCGCGCCCTTTCGAAATCCAAACTATCACCGGATGACCGATACGCCGGACACGCTCGACTACGATCGGCTCACGCGCGTGGTGTCAGGCCTCGCGTCCGTCGTGCGCGAACTAGCAGTCGGTTAAGGACCGCTCGTTCCTGGTTCATCAGCGCAATCCCGGCCCGATAGGGGAAGCCTTTTGGGGCTCCACCGGCGCGCCCGAAAGGTCGACCGATGGCAACCCATCGGGCGGAGGAATTTCGGCTCCGCGCGCTTCGGGCCAAGCAACGTGCTTCGAGCGCGCGGCGAGCCAATCGTGACTGTAGCTTACCGAGGTTCCGCTGGAGCGCGCTGGGGAATCCGAACGCAGACGATATCGGTCGACCCGTGGATCGCCGTCGCTACCGTGCTTCTCCTGACCGGTCTGCTCAGGAAACTCGGACAAGTCGACAAAATCACGGCTCGGACCGCCGGCTCCCGGGTCATGTTCGCTTCCGCCCCAACGTGCTTTTGCGCCTTGCGGAGACTGCTGAACCAGCAGGTCAAAATCGAATCGGTTCTTCTGCCGCGTGGAAGGACCTTCGACCCACAACGGTAGCGCGCCATCGCGAGCCACCAGGATATTGTTGAAAAAGTCCGTATCGGCCGGCCAGCCACCCTCCGTGCCGCTCCATCCGGCCACATGGAGCGCGGTCTTGTCCTTACCCCTCGCAATGGCGAGGTTATTGTGCACCTTGCCATGCTCAAAGGTCAAAATGACCCAAATCGGCATGGTGTCCTCCTCGGCGACGCAATACCGCATGATGTTATGTCGGCTGCGCTGAGAGCCCCAGGTCTGTTCCTGGATACCGGCTCCCATCAGCATGAAACCGTATCCCTGATTGTGACGGCTGTAGCAGCGCTCGATGGTGCAGGCGTCGCAGCTGTAATCCAGGTCAAATCCCCCCTGCTCACCGCCCGAATGCCCGCGCGTCGCTTCGACTCGCCGGATGGTCACGTTAATGACGTTCCAGATCCAGCAGTTTATGAAATAGTTGTGATACAGCAGGCACTCTTCGATGAGGCCGTGTTCTCCACCGTTCACGTAAATTCCGCCAAGCCCTCCGTTATCGTAAGCGGTGATATTCCGAACGATGACGTTGCGCCACCCTCCGGCGTGAGGACCCGAGACCTGCACTCCGGTTTCATTGTTGCTGTGCGCTAGGCAATTGTCGATAACGACATCCTCGATACCGTCGGTGCGCTCCCAGTCGTTCTGGATCAGGATCCCGCAGCCGCCGTTGTCTGAGGCGACCACGTTGTCGATGCGAAGGCCTTTCGACGACGAGGCGCCCTTGGTCGATTCGACCAAGACGCCGTTTTTCTCGGACGCGGGGTTGGTCGTCACTTCGAGATTCCTAATTGCCCAATAACTCTGATTGCTCAGGTGCACCGCGTCCTGGTTCTTCGCGTCAATCTTGGGCCGCGGTCCGTCGCCATACGCGTCGAGCACGACCCAATGGGCTTGTGTCCCGCTGCCCTTCGGGGCAAGCCCCTCCGCCCAGCTTCCCCCGCGCTTCAGCAGGATTGCATCACCGGGACTGAAGGTCATTCGGTTCACGTTGAGTAGGGTCCGCCAAGCTTTGTTGGGGGCCGAGCCGTCCTGCGCATCGTTCCCCAGCAGAGAATCCACGTAAAACGCGCGTAGCCAGGCAATTGCCGGAGCCGCACGGCCATCTCGGAAACCTTCCACGCCCAGCGGGCTGGGCGGCACCTCGACTTCGGAAAATCCCGGATCGCCGGCGTGATCCAATGAGTCTCCGTCGGCTTTGGCCGAAAAGAAAAGCGTGAGAGCGATTCGCTCGACCTGAATGTGACCCTCTAGGATTCTCAGATTGAGAGTGTGCTCGCCGGGTGCGGGCACATGTACCGATGCGCGGAACCCGTCCTGCCGGCTCCAGGATATCCACTCGGATCGCGACTGCGGCTCCACTCGGAGTTGGCCACGCGCACCCTTGAATCGACGGTGACCGTCCAAATCGTAGGCCAACGACGACGCTTGGCCTGACTTCGACGTGACCCGGATCCAGAGGTAATAGATTCCGCGAGCCCTGAACTGAAATCGACGCTCCAGGAACGTGGCTCCACCGCTGGTTCGAAGCTCTTCTCCGGGCGCTTGGTAGGGGAGGCGCGGGGCGGTGTGCACGGTGGAGCGTGCGCAAGAAGTCACGGCAGCGGTGGAGAGGATAGCGCAGAACGCGCGCCTGGAGATTTCTAATCCCGAGTCCTGTCGCAACGACATGATTGCGGCGTACTTCTTTCCGTGAACCTTGCTAAGCTTCGCGTGTTTTGTCCCAAGCCGTAAACCCTTTGCTGTCCCGCGAGAATCGTGGGCTTCGCCACTTCGTGGGCGTGTTCCAGTACACCCGGCGAGCGATGGCGCTGGTGTGGGAAACCAGCCGTTCGTTCACCATCATGGTGGCGATTCTCAACCTGATCGATGGTGCCTTGCCGGCTGCCATGGCCTATGTCGGAAAGCTCATCGTGGACAGCGTGGTCCGGGCGGCGCGCACCGGAGCTGCGGTGGATCGAAAGACCGCCCTTTCCTACGTGCTGCTCGAAATGGGCCTGGTGGTGGTCTTGACCGGCACGCAGCGAGGCATCGCGGTTGCGGAGTCCCTACTGCGCGCGCTGCTCGGCCATCGCGTCAACGAATTGATCCTGGAAAAGGCTCTCACCCTGGAGCTCACAGACTTCGAGGACTCGGAGTTTTACGACCGAATGACGCGCGCGCGCCGCGACGCCTCTACTCGCCCGCTCAGTTTGGTGCGGCGGGCCCTGGGCCTGGTTCGAAACTCGGTTTCTCTGGCGACTCAAGGCGCATTGCTCTTGCATTTTTCACTGTGGGCGCCGCTGGTGGTGGTTGCCGCCTCGGTCCCGGCGTTCGTGGCCGAAACCCGCTTTTCCGCCGACGCGTTTCGACTGTTTCGCTGGCGCGCGCCGGAATCTCGAAAGCAGATGTATCTGGAGACGGTCCTGGCGCGCGAAGATTTCGCCAAGGAGGTCCACCTCTTTCAACTGGGACCGCTGCTGCTCGATCGCTACCGCGCCATTTTTCAGCAGCTTTTTTGGGAAGATCGCGCGCTCACGCTGAAGCGAGGCGTGTGGGGCTTTGCCTTGGGTCTGTTTTCGAGCCTGGCGTTTTACGGCACCTATGCCTGGATCGTACTGGAGACCATCGGCGGCTCGATCACGCTCGGCGAGATGACCATGTACCTATTGATCTTCAAGCAGGGCCAATCCGCGCTTTCGAATTTGCTGAGCTCGGTGGGCGGAATGTACGAAGACAACTTATACCTATCCACCCTGTATGAATATCTCGAGCACGGCACGCGAACTCACTCGGGAGAGCTAACACGAGGTCCCGAGCCGTCAGACGGTCTGCGCTTCGAAAGCGTGTCGTTCGCTTATCCCGGCGCGAAACAGCCCGCCGTGGACCAAGTGTCGTTGCACCTCAGGCCGGGGATGAAGCTGGCGTTGGTGGGCGAAAACGGAGCCGGAAAAACCACGCTCA
>DASXTY010000124.1:0-3845 GCA_036505155.1 Polyangiaceae bacterium
CGCGATCGCCTCCGCAACCGAATACGCAACCGAGCTCCGTGCGGGTGAGCTGTCGGGCTAGAGATAGCACGCGAGCCAACGCATCCGGCGTGTGTGCATAGTCCACCAGCACGGTAACGTCGTCGTGGTCCGTGTCGCAGCGTTCAAGTCGTCCCGGAACACTCGGTGCTTCTGCCAAAGCGCGTGCGGCGCGGTCCACACGCAACCCCAACGCGTCGATAACAGCCAACGTGATCAGCAGATTTTCCAGATTGTGCTCGCCCAAAAGGGGACTTGAGAGGTCGACGACGCCACTCGGTAGCTGCACGCGGGCATGCATTCCGGTTGGCCCCGACTGGACTTCCAGTGGATACACATCCGCATTTTTGTGCCGGCTCACCGAAACCGCCGGCCGCGTGGTCTCTCGCGCAATGCGTTGGCCCAACGCGTCCTCGGAATTGAAAACTACGACTTCTGGCGCAAGGTCGGTGAATAGCCGGAGCTTGGCGCGAGCGTAGTCTTCCATCGTGGTGTGGAAGTCGAGGTGATCCTGAGTGAGGTTGGTGAACGCCGCGCAAGCAAAGCGAAGAGCGTCCACCCGGCGCTGGGCCAGGGCGTGACTGGAAACTTCCATCGCGAGATGGGTAGCGCCGCTGTCGCGGGCGCGCGCTGCATAACGAGCGATTTCGTCGGCTTCGGGGGTGGTGAGCGGTGAATCCACACAATCGCCTTCAAAGGCGTATCCCAAGGTTCCCAGCCGCGCACTTCTGCACCCTGCCCCGCTCAACGCCGCCTCGAGCAGCCAGCTCACCGTGGTCTTGCCGTTGGTTCCGGTGACGCCAATGACTTCCAGCGAACGGCTGGGGCGCCCGTAGGCAACTTCCGCTCCCAGCGCGATCGCGAGGTGGATGTCGTCCACTTCCAGGATAGCCAGTGCGGCCTCCGATAAACGCGTTCCGCGCTCGACCATAATGGCCACCGCACCGCGTTCCTTCGCGCTGCGAGCAAAGGTCGCGCCGCTCAGGCTCTGGCCGGCGCGCGCAGCAAACACTTCGCCAGCACGAATTTTTCGGGAGTCCTGACAAAGGCCAGTAATCGTCACCGCTGCGTCGCCGCTAACCCGAGCCCCCACACCCTGGGCTGCAAGCGCGCGCGCCAGATCGCCCACGGTAAGCCCGGCGCTGCTCGGTGCAACCGCTATGGAGCTCGGTGTCATGACGCCGGCTCGAAGTACAGCACCAGGCGAGCTCCTTTGTTCACTACCTGGCCCGGCGGCGGCGCTTGGCGCGCGAGCAAACCGGTTCCCATGACTTGTGGTTCGGCGCCAAGCTCGATGACCTTCGCTAGAGCGCGGCGCATCGGCCAGCCCGTCATGTCGGGAATGCGGACCTTTCCCGAAGCGATCGGACCGGAGTCCACCACCTGTTGCACCGGAGGCTTCTTCCCCTCGGCTTGCGACACCAATTGGTACACAACGCGGGCGGGATCGGGCTGGTGCGCCAAATCCGACAGCTTGGCGGGGTCGCTCTGCTTGGGGGTAAGCCCGCGGTATTTCAGGGTCATTTCCGCCACCCGGCGAAAGATGGGCGCGGCGACCGATCCGCCGGCGTGTTCGACGGCCGGCTCATCCAAGATCACGGCAATCGCAATCGCCGGATTTTTTGCAGGTACGAAGCCTATGAAGGATGCGACGAATCGGTCCAACGAATACCGACCGGTTCCCGGTTCGGTTTTCTGCGCGGTAGCGGTCTTGCCGGCCACCTCATATCCCTGGATCGCAGCTTCGACTCCGGTGCCTTCGCCTTCGGTGACGGCGACCATCATTTCCGCCAGCATCTGGGCCACTTTCTGGGAGACCGCTCGCCGCAGCACCTGCGGGGCTGCTTGGCGCACTAGCTCGCCGGTTGCTGTCGTCACCTTGCGGATCAGGGTGGGCTGCATCAGGTTGCCGCCATTGGCGAGCGCGGAAACCGCCATCGCGAGCTGCAAATTGGTAACGCTGATCCCTTGGCCGAATGAGGCGGTTGCGGTTTCGACTTGCACCCAGGGGCGCCCCCGCGGTCGCAACGTGCCCGACGACTCTCCCGGCATTGGGATGCTCGTCTCTTGCCCAAATCCGAAGCGTCGCAGCGCCTCATACAATCGGTCGCCGCCAAGGCCAAGACCGATCTTCGCGGCGCAGATATTGGAAGAATGCGCCAGCACTTGGGAAAGCGTCAGCCATTCGGCGGGATGGGTATCGCGGATGACGATATTGTCCACCGGCATCGCGCCTTTTTCGCAATAAAGCTGCTGTCCCGGCAGGAGGAGGTTTGCGCTCAGGCCGGCAGCCACCGTGAAGATCTTCATGGTGGAACCGGGTTCGAAGACATCGGATAACCCGCGATCGCGGCGCTGCTCGGGTTGAGTCGCCGCGTAATCATTTGGGTTATACCCAGGCCAGCTGGCCAGTGCCAGGATCTCACCGGTATACGGATCGACCGCAACCAGCGAGCCGCCTTTGGCTTCGAAGGTGTGCGCGGCAATCGCCAGCTCGCGCTCCGCGACGTATTGAATTCCCTGGTCAATGGTCAGGTACACATTGTGGCCCGCGAGCGCCTGATCATCCTGAAGGCCGTCCGCAAAGAGCAATCTGCCGGAGCGATCGCGAAGACCCCGCAGTCGTTCGACGTGACCCTCGAGCTCCCCGTCCAGCGACAGCTCCACGCCGTCTTTTCCGTTTCCGTCCGGCGCCACAAACCCCAAAAGCGGCCCGCCCAGCTCACGACGCGGGTAATACCGTCGTCCCTCACCCTCCACGCTGAGCCCCTGAAACCGCGGCCCGCCGTTTGCCGAAGTCAAAATCCGCACCCGTTCCGCTTCGTCGGGTGTGATTTGGCGTTTCAGCCAGGTAAACCGGCGGCGCTGCAGAATTTTTTTCTCGATTTCTGCAGCATCTAGACTCAGGGCTTGCGCGATTTGAATCGCCGCTCGGCGGACAAAATCCCCCGCGGCTTGCTCCGGCACGCCGCGCAAGAGCTCCACGCCGTCCAGGCTCACGCTGGGAACCTCGACGCTTATCGCCAGCGCGCTTCCGTTGCGATCGTAAATGCCGCCGCGCTTGGGCAGCACGCGAAGCCGCCGCTGTCGTTGCTTTTCCGCGAGCTCGCGCCACGCGGGGCCTTCAGCCAGCATCAAGTCCCACCCCGCAGACACCACCAGCCCCAAGCCCAGCGCCAATAGACCGCACAGAATCCCCATCCTGCGCCGAATCCAGCGTGCGCGCCCGGCGTCGAGAGCCGGCGAGGCATCGGGCACCGAGGGTTGGCGGACCACTCGATTCACGGAGTATCTCCGTCATCATCTCGGTCCGGTTCCGGAGTGGCGCCCGCATCGGGCTGCGGGCCGAGCAGCAAGATGCGCTCTGGAGCGGGTTCCTGCATTCGCAACAGCGACCTGGCGACGAAATCGACGCGTTCCGGGGTTTCGTAACTTGCCGATTCGAGCTCCAGTACTCGTTCCACTTCGCGCAACCGAGCCAGGCGCGCGTGCGCTCGCCCGAGCTCATAGCCGAGCTCCAGCGAACGGGTGCGAAGCGACAGGTAAAAAACGAATGCCGCGGTCGCCGCGGTCACCGCAAGCACCCACAATGTGAGAAATGAGCGTGATCCGCTCATACTTTTGCCCCGCCGCCGCTGGGGCTTGATTCGGGGTCTGGATCGGTCGCGATGAGACGCGCCGCGCGCAACTTTGCCGACCGAGCCCGGGGATTCCGGGCACGTTCGGTTTCGAGTGCCGTAACCGGCCCCGCCGTCAATTTCTCCCAGCATGTCGAATCGGAAAAGGCTCGCTTGACCAGCCGATCCTCCAACGAGTGAAAGCTGATG
>DASXTY010000125.1:0-4701 GCA_036505155.1 Polyangiaceae bacterium
GTTCCAAGCTCTGCAGGATGGGCATGTGGAACGAGTAGTGGCGATTGCCGCCGTTTCGGTAATGCGCTCGAACCGTCCCCACCGCATCCCTCAAAAATTGCGCATCCCCGAACACCCGATAAAGCTCCAGGTAGAGCTGTACCACCCAGGGATAATTATACAGCCGGCGATCGTCGCGACGGATGTTGGAATAGGTGTTGTAATCGCCGTCCTGGAGTTTGTTGCGAACGAAGCGGTAATAGAGCCGGAGGCTCTCATGGCTGGCCTGAGATCCGGTTTGTGCCGCGTGCCTGGCCAAGAGCACTCCCATCCCCACTCGCTCGCGGCCCTCGGAAAAATCCTCGCGCCTCGGTCGCGTCACCGGAACGTCGAGCTCGTTATCGTAAACCAGATACGCTCCATGCAGCGGATGCGACGGATTCAACACTTGCTGTCGTTCGCGGATGAATTCAACGCGCCTCTCGACCAGCTGATGGATATTCCCCGGGGTGTGGACTACCGCCCGCGTGGAATACTTGTCGTAGCGAACCGGCACCTCGAAAAATGGCTGCGAGCCTCGCTCGACTGGCAACGAAAAGCTCTGCACGCCTTTAGACATATCGACCGAAGCGGCCCCTGGCACCTCGACCGCTCTTTGGTCACGGATTTGGAGCACACAACTCCGGCCATCTTCAACCGTGTACGAGTCCGCCCGAACATCCAAAAACTGGGGGGAAAGCCGCGCCTTTTCTAAAAAGTCATCCCAACCCACATGAGGGAAAACCACCCATTCTATGCTGTATGCCTGCGCCGGCGGTAAATCGATCGCGCTTTCCGTGATCCGGATGTCGGCGGCGAGCAGCGCAATATCGCCGCGGGTATTACTGGTGCTGTAGTAGGTGGTGCGATTGTGGATCGCGTAACCATTGAGGCGGCCTTGCGTGACCACCAAGCCAAGGTGGGGCGGGGTAGCCCCCATGCGGATCGCGCAGACGTAAGCGGAGTGGCCACCGCACCAAATGTGCGCGTGACAGCGCCGGGTTCTGCAAGTCGCCGCATCCGGGTAGCTGTCGTTGAAGGGGACGAAAACTCCCAAGCACGCCAATCGTCGCGCGTCCTTTGCGACGTTTTGAAACTGATAGCGCTCCTTCAAGCACCCCGCCTCTGTGAACTCCCGCTCGACCGTGACTCGGATGTCCCCCGCACAATAGTGGACTCTCGCCGATGAGCTCTGAAGGAACACCTCGTTCGGGGTCTCGAAGCGATGCAAGTGCCCATAACCGAATGAGAAGTATCCGAGACCCCAATCGCTCGAGCCTGGGTGAGAAGGAGTTTCGGCATTGGAAGTCGTCCAGCTCATCCCGGTCGCGTCTCCGGCGATGTGGAGCTCCTGGATCGCCCCACTGTTTGGATTGATGGTGACTTCGAGCTGTCGACTTCGCATCGGTCCGTTAAGAGGGTCCCGCACCCCCCTGTGGGCCGGTTCCCGCTCCATGAATTTGGCCCTTTTTCGCGCTGATAAGCTACGCTTTTTTCACGAATTCCAAAGCGGAACTCATAAAAAAGGTGTCCCGAATGCTCTTCTCAGTGCTCCCCAGCCGCCCGACCCGTCGTACTGTTCGAATTCCGTGCTCGGTGGTCCGAGAGCGCGACTTTCAGCTGGTTGCCGATCGCATATTGAACCTGTCGATAGAAGGTCTGCTGGCGGGCCCAGCGGATCCCACCTTGACCGGTGAAAAGCTCATCATCTCCTTCCAGGTGCCGCGATCGGCGTATTGGGTCGACGTGGAAGCCATAGTGACGCGCGTGGTTCACGGCCGCCGTCCGGGTGAACACACGCGCGCTTTGGGCATTGAGTTCGAAGGTCTCGGACGCTGGGCGAAATTCGTGCTCGAGCGGAACTTGAGGCGCTTGCCCGCCGCGCCCCCGGGAACCCGCTGGATACTTTCATAAGCGCTGTTTCTGCTTCAGGCTCCCGCGGCCTCAACCCGAAAAGCCACCCATCCGTCGGGGAGGTTATGGGCGGTTACTTTCAAACCCAGCGCGACGCATAAGCTCTTCACCAGGGCTAGCCCGATCCCCAAGTGTTCACCGGATCCGCTTCGGGCCGTATCCAACCGGACGAAGCGATCGAAGATATTCTCCAAGGCGGCGTCGGGGAGCGCCGGCCCGCTGTTGCGCACCTCCACCACCAAGCCGCGCGATGGTTCGGCATCTGCCGTGATGGCGCCGCCTTGGTGGGTGTATTCCACGGCGTTCGCGATCAGGTTGTTGACCACGATGCGAAGCTTCTCTCCGTCGGAATCGAACTGGGTGCCCTGAGGGATTCGGTTTTCCACTTGCAAGCCTCTGGTGTGAGCCTTTGCCGTAAATGGCTCCAGGCTTTGCTCCACCAATCGGTGCAGGTCCAAGGATTCGCGGGTCGTGGTCAAGGCCCCCGCTTCGAGCTGGGCCAACATCAGTAAGTTTTCGACCAGCGTGGTCATTTGTCGCACGATGGCCAGCGCCTCATGGGCACTGTTCTGGTACTCGGTCGCAGCGCGTTCTCGGGAAAGCGTCACCTCCAGAATGCTGCGCAAGCCCGCAAGCGGCGTGCGAAGCTCGTGGCTGACGTCGGCGCTGAACTGCCGCTCGCGTGCAAACGACGTCGCGAGCCGCGACAAGAGCTCGTTCAGCTTGGCGACGAAGGGTTTCAACTCGTGCGGCAGGTCTCCGAGTTCCAGTCGCTGCTCCAGTCGATCCGCGCCCAGAAGGTCGATCTTCGACGAAAGACGGTGCAGCGGGGTGAGCCCGCTCCGGACTGCCAGCACGGCGGCAACGGTGGCCAACACTAACCCGGTGAAACCCAGTGCCGCCAGCAGCATTCGCAAGGTGGCAAGCGCCGCACGCACGTCTTTCGTCTGTCTGGCCACCGCAACCGTGACTCGCCGCTTCGAGGTGAGATCGGTATCCGAGCGCGGTAATAGCGACGCCCCCAACACGCGGCCGGCTTGTCCATCCGGTAGCCGGGTATCCGCGACCAGTCCGTCTTGCGACCCCCGCGGCAAATCGTGTTTTCCGAGAGAAGGAGAGCGCGCGAGCAAACTGCCGTCGTCCTTCCAGACTTGGAAGTAGGCAAAGCCGTGAGTGCGATTGAAGTCCTCGATTCCGCTGGTTTCCACTTCCCACGGCTCGTCCCCGTGCTCTTCCACCATGCCGGCAACGGCTTGGGCGGTTTCGGCTAGGCGGGCGTCGAACTGGTGCCAGAGCGCGCGCTCGAAGGCCGCATCCAGCACCAGCGAGAAGCCAGCCAGAGAAACACCCAGGACACCGACGATGGCCGTCGTGATCCGCCACTCCAGCGATCGCGGCTGCTTGGTCAATCCTCTTTCCCCAGCAAATAGCCAAGACCGCGACGCGTGTGAATGAGCTTGATGGGATGGTCCTCATCGATCTTTTTCCGGAGGTAACGAATATACACGTCAATCACGTTGCTGGCGGGTTCGGAATCGAAGTCATAAACGTGATCGCGAATCTCGGAGCGGCTGACCACCTGGTCCCGGCGCGCGGCGAGATATTCCAGGAGCGCATATTCGCGCCCGGAGAGAACGATGGCCGTCCCGGCCCGAGTTACCGTGCGTGCCGTGGTGTCGATCTCGAGATCGGCAATTCGGATCACGCTGGAGGGAGAGCCGTAGCGCCGTCGTACGATGGCCCGGACCCGCGCCAGCAGTTCCTCGAACGCGAAGGGCTTCACCAAATAATCATCCGCGCCAAGATCGAGGCCTTTAACCCGGTCTTCAATCCGGTCGCGCGCAGTGAGGATCAACACCGGAGAGGCCTTCCGTTTGCGGCGTAGCCGTTCCAGCACCGAAAGCCCGTCGAGCTTTGGGAGCATGAGGTCCAAAATGATGGCGTCGTATTCCTGCGTATCCGCCCAAGCCAGCGCGTCTTCCCCGTCGGTGGCGACGTCGACCGCATAGCCGGCCTCCCTGAGGCCTTGTCCAACGGACCTCGCGAGGGGGGCATAATCTTCGACCAGCAGGATGTGCATTGGGCCAAAAAGTGGGGAAACTGTCCCCGAGCCTAACACTTTGGGAATCCGGCTTCGATTATGCGGAGCCAGATGAAAAATGGATGAGACAAAAAAAGCGCAGCCTTTCATCCCTGCTTAATCTAGGGGTTCCATGCTACCCTCATGAGCTCAGAGCACATCCTGCGGCGTGGCGCTGGTGGCTCGAGTTTCCGAAAGGCAAGGCAAACATGAAAACTCGAATGCTGGTCACCGTAGCGATGATAACCGCTTTGACCGCCCTGAACGCCAAGGCAGACGAAGAGCAGAAGCTCAAGAGATCAGAAGTCCCGGCGGCGGTGATCAAGGCGGTATCCGCCAAATACCCGAAAGCCAAGATGACCGGTTTTTCCAGGGAAACCGAGGACGGCGTGACCAAATACGAAGTCCAGCTACAACTGGACGGCGCCAACGCGGACGTGGATGTTTCCCCTCAAGGAAAGATCTTGGAAGAGGAACGCACCATCCCTTTTGACAGCTTGCCCCCCGCTGTGAAGAAGGGTTTCGCTTCTTCCCATTACGCCAAGGGCAAAGTCGAAAAAGTCGAGAAGTCGACCAAGTTCGGAAACACCGTCGAGATTAGCTACGAGCTTTTGGTCAGGCTCGGAGACAAGACTCACGAGCTACTGTTCTCGCCGGCGGGCAAGCGCATCCAGGGCGAAGACGAGAAG
>DASXTY010000126.1:0-4189 GCA_036505155.1 Polyangiaceae bacterium
GAACCCCGTCGCGAACCCTGCCACCCGCCGAGAGAGGGACGTAAAGATCAACCGCGACCGAGCTGTGATGCGCCGCATCACACCGGGTTTACCCCGTGCTTCTTCTTTGGCGGGCTCTGGAATTTTCGAGCGCTCAAAGCAAAACGCCGCACCAGCTCTTCGCGCAGCGCGTGGAAAGGCACCACTGCGTCGACCACCAATTCGCTTGCCAGTTTGGCGATATCGACGTCTTGGCGATATTCGTTGCGCAAGCGTTGCACCAGCTCCTCGCGCTCCGTTCCCTCGGGCACCGACTGAATCTTATTGTAATACACGGCATTGACCGCCGCTTGTGGTCCCATGACCGCGATGGAAGCGGTCGGAAGGGCCAGGCACGCGTCCGGCTCGAAGGCAGGTCCACACATGGCGTAAAGACCCGCTCCATAAGCCTTGCGCACGATGACACTGATTTTGGGCACGGTCGCCTCGCTCACCGCCGCGATCATCTTGGCGCCGGCTCGAATGATGCCCTGACGCTCTACTTTGCTGCCGATCATGAAACCCGGCACGTCCGCCAGATACAGCAAGGGCAGGTTGAAGGCGTCGCACAGCCACATGAAACGCGCAGCTTTATCCGCGCTGTCGACGAAGAGTACGCCCCCCAAATGTTTGGGCTGGCTCGCGACGATGCCGAGCGACGCTCCCCCGATGCGCGCGAATCCGGTGATCACCTCGCGCGCGTACCGCGGCTTGATCTCGAGGAAAGACCCTTCATCGATCAGCGCTGAAATCACCAGCTGCATGTCGAAGGGCTTGTTTTCGTCGGCGACCACCACTTCGCTCAGGGGCTTGGCATCCGGCTTCGGAGCGCGCGCCGCCGCTCGGAGCGGGGGCTCGCGAAAACTCTGCGGCATGTAACCGAGGTAGCTTTTTGCAAAATCGATGGCTTGCTCGTCGCTTTCCACCAGAACGTCGCCACAGCCCGACACTTCGGTGTGCATTTTCGCTCCGCCCATCTCTTCGAGGCTTACCTCTTCACCGATCACCATCTGTGCCATTCGTGGCGAGCCCAGGTACATGCTGGCATTGCCGTTCACCATGACCACCACGTCGCAAAAAGCCGGGATGTAAGCCCCTCCGGCAGCCGACGGACCCAGCAGTAAACAAATCTGCGGAATCTCGCCGCTCAACGCTACTTGGTTGTAGAAGATTCGCCCCGCGCCGCGCCTTCCGGGAAACATCTCCACTTGGTCGGTGATGCGCGCTCCAGCGGAATCCACCAAGTAGAACAAAGGGCAGCCCAACCTCCCGGCCGTCTCCTGAATTCGGAGAATCTTTTCCACCGTGCGGCGCCCCCACGATCCGGCTTTGACGGTGGAATCGTTCGCCATGACTGCCACCACCCGCTCCGAGATCCGACCCAGGCCGGTGACCACGCCGTCCGCGGGCAGATCTTCGGCGGAAACGTTGGCGAATAACCCGTCTTCTACGAAAGAGTCCCGGTCGAGCAGCCGCGCCAGCCGCTCCCGCACGAATAGCTTTCCCTGCGCTGCGTTCTTTTCGTGATACTTGGGTGCGCCTCCGCGCACAACGCGCAATGAGAGCTGTTCCAGGTCGTCGTCGTTCATCCGGCGGCTTACGGCTTAGTTGGACTTGACCAGCCGGTCCAAGAGCCCTCTCAAGTCAGCCAGCCGGCGGCTCGAATAACCCACCATGACGTCGCGCACTTTGCCCTGCTTGTCGATGACGAACAGCGTGGGCAGGGCCATGGCGCCATACGCGATGTGCGTCGATCCGGATTCGTCGGAGGCCACCGAATAGACGATTCCGAGCTGCGCGGCGGCTCGCGCTGCGGCACGCACCGGCTCGGTGGTCACGCCGATGACCTCAACTCCCTGCGGCCCGTAGTGAACTGCCCATTCGTTGAGCGTCGGTACCAGATACCGGCACACGGCGCACCATGGCGCCCAAAACTCCACGACCGCTACCTTGCCGCGAAGTTGCCCCACGTTGGAAAAACCGGTTCCCTTGACTGCGCTCAGAGAAAGAAAGTCCGGCGCCGGGATTCCCACGTAATGCATCCGCACCATCTCGTCGTCGTCGGGAAGCCGAGCCAGTGAAACCGCCAAGATTCGTTGTGCACCTCCCCGCAAAAATGCCACGTTGACACGCTCGCCGGCGCGCCGGCGCCCGACGTTCGACACCACATCCGCCGGCCGCTGGACCGGCTGTCCATCGATGCGCAAAATGACGTCTCCTCGGCGAAGCCCCGAGCGCTCGGCGGGCGACCCGCGCACCACATCGCGAACTGGAACCCCCGGCTCACCAGGCGGCGCCGCACCCAGCATGATGCCGAGCCAGCCTCGCTCAGACGACTGCGGGTCCGAAGCTGCCTGCACAGAAGGGTTTCCGGGTGCTCCGTCTTCCGCGGGAGGCTCGGACCCTTGAGCCTGCTCAGCCCCATCCGATTCGCGAGCCTCCACAGCAGGCGCAACCGACTGTCCCGGGTTTTGGGGAGCCGAGTTGCGCGGAGCGCCGATGCAACCAGCGATCAAACAAACCGCTGCGAGTTCGACAAACCGGCGAGCGAGACGTTCACTCAAAATTGCTGCAATGGACATGTTAACCTGATGCGCTCGCGTATCACCAAGCCACTAAGTTAACATGCTGCGCGGGAAAGTCGAGCACCTCACCCTTTCGTTTCTCACTTCGGCTTTTGCATGTGCCGGATCGGGCGGCACTCCAAAGCCCGCTTCGATGAGTGCGCATTCGATTTCAACTCCAAAGTCCACCAAAGCTCCGCCGAAGCGTGAGCGCTGGGACGAATTCCAGCTCGTGCAGAGCTGGCCTCCCGTGAACGGCGAGCGCTTCATTGCTCGTGACCACCTCCCCAATGCTCAGAAGGTGGAAGTTCGCGTGGATGAAGCAAGCCGCAAGCAGTATCTCTCGCTGGTTACCGACACCGTCTTCAAAGTCGGCACACTGGTTGCGGCCTCCCACTTTGATGCTGGTAGCGGAGCGCCTGGTCCGATATACGTCATGCACAAAGAGCCGTCCGGGTGGAATTACTTCGTGGTGCAGCCGGATGCCACCAAAGTGGCGCGCGCGGATACCCAGCGCTGTGCCCGCTGCCACTCCGAAGCCGCCGCCGACTCGCTGTTCGGCCTGCCCCGTGTGCGGGAATCCAATGGAGCCGTCGGGCGTTGAGTCTCCGACCTTTAACCAGCCCAAAAAAAAGACCCGGCAACCGAGCCGGGTCTTACAAGGTCCGAAGTGCCGGAGCAACTAGTTGAAGCGGTAAGCCAAGCGACCGAAGAAGAAAAGAATTAAGCCAAGCACCCTAAAGCGCCCCACCCCGGGGGCGAGCCAAGCGACCAGGCGGCTTGGGGCCGCCAGAAGCCCAAGAGCGTCGGGTGAGCGCCCGACGCCAAGAGTTGTCATCCCCGTAGCAGCTCGCATGCCAACCGCTGAACAAATGCGATGAGCGGAGACGGATCTGCGCGTAAGCTCTAGCGTTTTGTTATCGATTTGGAAGCAGCGGGGCAGGTCTCGGCGGCTGGTGACACAACCAGCCCATGGCCCTCTTGTCATAGGGCCCCAGGCCGTATGCAAGGTTTGCACTGCTCCCGTGCAGCGCAGCCGATCCAGTATGGCTGGATTCCATTTTCGGTGAATTGACACCCTGTCGGTCGTGCGAAACACTGCTTGGGCTCGCGCCCGTAGCTCAGCTGGATAGAGCATCGGTCTACGGAACCGAGGGTCGGAGGTTCGAATCCTCCTGGGCGCGCGAACAGAACAGGCGGCGCTCGAGTCCGGTGCGTTTCCCGCTCACGACAGGATTTTGCGGAACGCTATCCTCATATCAAGTGCTGCGCCGCCGAGAGCCTTATCAGCGGTCCAGAGGAGCGCCGATGAGGCAAGCGTGCTTGCCAGCAGATGGGCGTCCACCCAACCGATCGCGCGACGTACCAGGTACCGCCTCTTAACCAAATCGAGGACCTCTTCATGTGGAACTACAGACGCACCGGGTAGTCGTCCGAACAACTTCTCCTTCTCACTGGACAATCCACCCAGAACCAGCTCGCCCACGACGAAGGGATGCATCAGCACCGCCCCGTCCTCGTCGAGCAGCTCCGCTAGCGGCCTGAAAGCCACGCTGCCGGCGAAGAAGTGCCGCCAAGCCGAGGTATCGACGAGCACCGGCTTCATC
>DASXTY010000127.1:0-2810 GCA_036505155.1 Polyangiaceae bacterium
TCGCGAGAGATGCCGAAGCCGGTCTCGCGCGACCGCGGGGCTCACTGGGTTCGCGCCGCGGGCCTGCCCAAGCCATCGCCATCACCAGACTGGGCGCCGGTGTCCATGAAGCCCGCCTCGGACCGGGTCAATCCAAAAAAGTTCTACGTATACGACCTCATGAGCGGAAAGAATTACTCCAGCAATGACGGGGGCGCGACGTTCAGTGAGATAGCGAGCTCGCTCGAGAAACTCCCTGATTACCAGCTACTCCTCGGGTCGATTCAAGCAGTGCCCGGGTTCGAAGGCGACGTTTGGCTCTCGACGGGCAAAAGGCTGCAGCGCTCCACCGACTCGGGGAAGAAATATGATGCAATGGATTCGGTCGACGAATCGTATGGCATCGGGTTCGGAAAGCCCCCGCCCGGTGCCACCTTTCCCGCGTTGTTTCTGTCGGGCAAGGTTCAGGGGGTCATCGGATTTTTCCGCTCTGACGACGCCGGGAAAACCTGGATCCGGATCAACGATGATGCGCACCAATTCGGTTCCGTTTCCGTGATCACCGGCGACCCGCGCGTGTTCGGGCGCGTGTACATCGGGACAGGCGGCAGGGGGATCCTTTACGGAGACGCGCTCAAGTGACGCGGGTCTGGTTTTCGCCCAGCATCTGGGCAATCCCGGCGTGCCCGCGCCGAGTCGCCCAGGCTAGTGGTTTGGCCCACGGCGGGTCGCGAGGGAGCTCCGGTTTTGCGCCGCTGCGAAGCAGAAACTCGACCATGCGCGCCTTTCCACACCGGGCCGCCCACCCGAGCGGTGTGGACCGGAACTGGTCGTCCACCAGATTCAGTTGCGCTCCGTGTTGGATGAAGATCGCGGCGTTCTCGATGGCTCCGCTCTCTGCAAAATAGTGCAGCGGTGTAATGCCCATCCAGTCGGCCTGGTTGGGATCCATGCCGTGTCGAAATAGTAGCTCGGTGATTTCTCGAGTGCTACCGCCGACAGCCCGACGTTTGGGAAGATCCGGCTGGTAGCGCAACATCAAGCGCACGAAAGACTCATGCCCCATCGCGCTGCCGAGCGCATCCGTGTCGTCGGCTAGAGCGGGATTTGCCGCGAACACCGCGGCAGCCGTCTGCACGTCTCCGTAATGAGCCAACAGGTGCACCTTGCGGGCGGCGCCATGCGAACAGAGAAGCTCGATCATCGCCTGATCGCGGCGCGCAATGGCCGCGCTCAGGGTGTCAGCGGAGCTTTCAATCTCCACGTTGGGGTACGCGCCATGCTCCATGAGCAGCTTTACGATTGCGACATGTCCATTACAAACCGCTGAGTGCAGCGCGTGACCGCGCGGGGCAATTCCCTCTTCGGGCAGGTTCGGGTCTGCGCCGCGCTCGAGCAGCAGCTTGACGATCTCGAGGTGCCCCCCGGTGGCCGCATTGCGGAGCGGAGTCCCCGAGCATGCGTAGTAGGTGACGTAGTCCGACGGGCGGTTTGCCAGGGTCGGTTCTGCATCCAGTAACTCGCGCACCCGTTCCAGATCGCCGATGTACGACGCGGTGCAGATATCGCAATCAGCACCACGCACGCGCAGGTGTCTGAGCACTGCATCGGGAGTCACGGCGACGTCCTCGGGCACGTCGCGCCAACCGCGATAGCTGTAATCGCCGTTGGTGAGTTGAATCGGACGGGCGCCGTCGGATCGCTGTGCGTTGATGTCCGCCCCGCGATGGAGCAGCTCATCGATCACGTCGGGCTGCCGTGTCATCACCGCCCAGTGGATGGGCTGATTCGTATCCTCGTCGGGAGCATGGACGAGCTCGGGGGAAGCGTCGAGCAGCGCCCGGACCTTGGGCAAGTCCCGTTCGCGGATCGCCGCGGCGACGGCTGCACCCCGAGGCGTCGCGCCGTGCGGCGCGGCGAGCGCCGCCTCCAGAAGCTTCTGCATCTCGGTATATCCGCGGTCGCGGGCGTCCTCGAGCACGTTGCCCAAGGAAAACTTCGCGCCCCGCTCGAGCAAGTACGCGGCCACCTCCAAACGATTCTCCCACACCGCGAAATGGAGCGGGGTTCTGTATTCATAATGCGCGCGCACCAAGCTTGGATCCTTATCCAGCAAGCGCCGGACGCTTTCGAGGTCGCCCGCTCTGGCGGCACAAAATATCTCCCAGACGTCGGTCCCCATCCCGGTTGACCAGAACAGGGGCTGGTTCTTTTTCAGTTCTTCTGGCTGAATCATGGGCCGGGTTGGTCATCCTGCCGAATCGGCTCGATCAATTCAAGGTCGAGGCATTGTCTACGACGGGGTTAGGTGTACGACCACCGGCTTCGCGCCGGGAACCTGAAGCCATAGGAATCGATCTCCCTGCACGCGCTCTTCGCGGAGCACCGCTCCTTCAACCGGATCGAAAAATGTGGCCACGTAAATGCCCTCATCGGCGTTCACCGCAACCTGACCTTCGGGCGCGTACACCAGCCACTGCCGTCCGTCGCTCAGGCAATAACCCGAGGACGCCCGGTCGGTGCAAGGCCGCGTGCGCGCCAGATCGAGCCGGTCGGCAAACGACTTGATGGTTCCGAGCGCCCGGCGCACCTCGAGATTCGACGGTCCCGGGTACGCGGCTTCCTCATAGAACGTGGATGGGTAGTCGGTGCACTTGTCCATGTAAAGCACGTGGTAGCCGCGGCAGAAAACCTTGTATGCCCAATCCACGCTGCCACCGATTCCCCATAGGTGGTCGGTGTCGAGCAGCGGGTGCCGCTCCATGGCGACGAGCAAAACGCGTGTAATTTTGCGTAGTTAGGGAGGGTAGGAGATTTCGAAGGGGTCACTT
>DASXTY010000128.1:0-6403 GCA_036505155.1 Polyangiaceae bacterium
GACCAACTCATGAGTATGCGCATCGACATTTTACAGGGACGCGAGAAAAAATTCGCTTACTCACAATATCTTGCCTCTCGACTCGAAAACCGCTGTAAATCTCGCGCTATTTTGCGATCCTTTGAAGGCGTGAAAGGAGCGCGCCGCTAACCGGATCCTTCGAGCCGTGACCGTGGCGTCCGTGGAAGACTTGTGGACCGAGTTTCAGTATAACGGCGGGGAGATCTTCACCTTCACCGGGGATGATGATCTGTGGGTGTGTTCATCAATGGAAAGCTGGCGATCGACCTGGGTCGCGTGCACGCGGCGCTCAGTAAATCAGTGAACCTGGATTCTATTGCGGCAGTTTTTGGGCTGACCATCGGCACTACCTATCCCTTGGACCTCTTCCACGCGGAGCGTCACACCAAGGCGTCGAACTTCCGCATCGATACTTCAATCGGATTTACCAACTGCCAGCCGATTATCATTTACTGACGCTGTGGGTGGGAAGCTTCGCGGCGCTCGCGGCGGGCTGTGCCGGCGATTCCGCCTCCGGAAACTGCGCGCCTTTCAAGCTGGGTGACTTCAGCGTTTCGCTCACGTACTCGGCTTCCACGGGCGATTCCGGCAACGGCAGCAGCGCTTCGTGGCCCACAAACCCACCAGCATTCCCCATTACGATCCATCTTGATGTGGGCGCGGTACAAAGCGTCGGCAGCCGAGACACCCCGGTACCCGTCACCGAGGCCCAAGCGAGAGTGCAAGGGTCGTCCGTCTGCTCGCTCACTGGTGGGCCGTCGTGCGTGGCAGGGCGTTGCACTTTCGACCTGGTGTCAAATAGCTTTGGCATTTGCATGGTGCGGCTCGACCTGACCTTGCAGGATGGAACGAAGCTCGGTACCTGCTGGCACAAGGCGGTTTTCCAGAGTGCGACCACCCAGGAAACCGACAGGGCGGCTGTCGATGCGGCGCGAAGTAGCTGTGTAGCTTGCAGTTCGTGAGGATAACGAGGCCTCGGAGGAGCGAAGCTTTGTGCGGTACAACCATCGGATAACAAGTGCATGTATAAGGCCGCTCTTGCCCTGGAATAACGCCGTGCAGTCACCGGTTCGCGTGCTATAGATCGGTTACTAGGCATGCGCCCCCTGCGAGCCCAATTGGTCGCCCTCTTCACGGTGGCCGCCGTGTTTTTAGCCCAGGGTGCGTTCGCACGGACGTCGTATTTTTGCTTCATGATGGGGCGCACCGTCCCGTCGTGTTGCTGCAAAGCGGAACCGCGGTCGTCGGGTCCGAGCGCCGAATCACGGATTTTGGCGCGTGATTGCTGCGAGCGGATCGGGTCGGCGCAGGGCGCACGGATGTCGAGCACCCTCGAAAAGTCGGTCAATGTTCCGGCCGGCAGTTTGGTTGCGACGCTGCCCATCGCCACATATGTGGCGCCCCACGCTCACCGGATGACGGCACTTCCGGCGCAGGCCCGCGCGCCGCCCGCGGTTGGGCCTCCGCTCTTCATCGCTCACTGCGCATATTTGATCTGAAGCGCCTGGTTGCGTCCAGCGCGAGCCCCAGGTGGGGCCCGCCTGTCGAGTCGCGCGATCGGCGATCTTCAGTCTTCTTCCTGACCGTGCGGCTTGTCTGAATCGCGCCTCCGGCCTCCATCGGCCGCGGCGCCGAAAGCAACCGGGAGGCCTCATGGTCAAAAAACGTTTTTTCACGATTGCGCTCATTTTTTCATCCATTGGATGTGCGACTGGATGTGCGACCGCGGGCGCCGGATCGTACGACACACTTCATTCGGACTTCGAACGCGCGTCGCCGGGCGCGCGCGGGGGCGGGGGCGAGGGCGCCAAACAGGGGTTTGGGACGGTGTTGGATCGAACGGCGTTCGTGCAAGCGGTGTTGTGCCAGAACCCGACCATCGAATCGGCGCGACAGGGTTGGAGAGCTGCGCTCTCGCGCGTTCGGCAGGCAGGCGCGTTCGATGATCCCATGGTCGACCTGGGTCTCGCGCCGCTTTCCCTGGCCCGGGCGCGAACCCGCGTCGGGTACGAAGTGGCCCTGAGCCAGCGCTTGCCGTGGTTCGGAAAGCGATCGTCGGAAGCAGCGGCCGCTTCCGCCGAAGCAGAAGCGGCAAAGAGCGACTTCGAGGCGACCCGGCGCGCGCTCATGCTCAGTGCGCTCGGGCTGTACGACCAATATTACGTCGCGGTCCGCTCGCTCGAAATCAATGCGCAGCACGTGGAGCTTTTGCGTCAGCTCCGGTCGAGCGCTGCCCTTCAATTCGAATCGGGGCGTGGTTCGGCGCAGGACCCGCTCCAGGCGGAAGCCGAGCTCGCGCACACCGAGCACGAATCAGCCGTGCTGTCGGCGCAGCGGGACGTAACCGTGGCTCAAATGAACGAGCTTCTGCACCGGCCGCCGGAGCATCCGCTGCCGCCACCGCCGAAGGAGTTGGCGCTGCTGAAAGAACCGCAAGGTTTGGACGTGAAGCGCCTCGAGAGCCAAGCGGTGACGGGGCGCCCCGAGATCGCGGCTGCGAGACAGCGCGCTCGAGCCGAACAAGCCCGTGCGGATCGCGCGGGACGGGAGTACTTCCCGGATTTTACGGTATCCACGTCTTATAACTCAATGTGGGACATGCCCGAGCATCGATGGATGGTGGGGCTCGGATTCAATCTTCCCCTCCAAAGCGGGCGCCGAGGGGGAACCGCCGACGAAGCAGAGGCCATGCGCGCGCAGTTCGAAAACGACGCGCGCCGCATGGAGGACGCTGCCAGGACGCAGGTCTTCATTCTGATGCGGCAACTGGATGAGTCGAAACACGTGCTCAGCTTGTTCGAGGAGCGTTTGCTCCCGGTCGCGAGAAATCAGGTGGACGCCGCCAGAGCCAGCTTCATCTCTTCGAGGAGCCCGTTTTCGGCCGTGATCGAGGCCGAAAAGAACCTGCGCAGCGCCGAGCGCGACTACCAGATGGCTCGCGCGGAATGCGACCGGAGGCGCGCCGAGCTCGGTATCGCGTTGGGGCGCTTCGCGAGTCTCGACTGCAAAGGAGGCGAACGGTGATCGATTTTTCGCGATGGCGCACCCGACGCCTGATCACCAGCGCGGTCTTGGTCGCGTTGCTCGCGGCGGCGGCCTTGGTTTTCCGCCGACCGCTAAAAGAGTGGTTTTCGGGATCCGATGAGCGCGGGCCTGCGCAGACGGCCTCCCGGCCCAAGGCGAGTGCCGGGTCGGCAGCGGAACCCGGAGCTCCGATGGTCATCCGACCCATCCAATATCCCCCGGTTGCATTCGACGCGATGCGCGGCGCGATGGATGCCTCCGACCGGATCCGAGCCGATCTTTCGCGCGACGAGCCGCGGAACATTTCCGAAGCTGCGCGCAGCGTGTCCGAGGCGCTGCGCGCGGCGGAAAATGCCTTGCCCAACGACCGCGACGATGTGCGCCATGCCCTGTCGCATGCGTCGTCAGCGGCCGAAGCAATGGGAAGAGGAAAAGCGATCCAGGAAATGCGAAAGGCGCTGGCCGAGTACTACGCGCATTTTCTCCCGCTCATCGGCGCCGATCCACGCTTGACCCAGGGATGGCGCGTCTTCGAATGCCCCATGTTCGAAAACGCGCGCTGGATGCAACGCAGTGCGGCTCCCGAAAATCCGTACATGGGGACCAAGATGCTGACCTGCGCGACCGCCAGTGACTGGCAGGCCAAAGTGCAGGGGGAGTCCCCCGGCGGCACAACCCCGGACGCGATCGATCACTACACCTGCTCCATGCATCCCTCCGTGAATCAACCAGGGCCCGGCAAGTGCCCCATCTGCGGAATGGATCTCATCCCGGTGACCAAGGCGCAAGTGGAACAGGGAGTGGTTTTGATCGACGCGGCGCGACAACAGCTCATCGGGGTGCGCACCGGCCGCGTCATCCAGGCTCCCATGCGCTGGGTTTTCCGGGCGGTGGGCCAGGTGACCTACGATGAGTCGAAGCTCGCCGACGTGAACCTCAAGGTGCAGGGCTGGGTCACGAAGTTATTCGTAAACCAGACCGGACAACGAGTGAAAGCCGGTCAGCCTCTGCTGCTCGTATATAGCCCCGAGCTCTACGGCGCGCAGCAGGACTTTCTTTTGGCGACTCAGGGTGGATCGGCTCCGGGAACCAGGGTCGAAGTGCTGGCTCGCGCCGCGCGGCAACGGCTCCACCTCTTGGGCCTGTCGGATGGGCAGATTGACGCAGTAGCGAAAAAGGGGGCTCCTCTCGAGGGCATCACCATCTCTTCACCGGCAAGCGGCTTCGTCATCGAAAAGAACGTGGTGGAAGGGGCTTCTGTCGACCCGGGGATGCGCCTGTTTCGCATTGCAGCGTTGAACAAAGTGTGGGTGGAAGCCGAGGTGTATGAAGGCGATCTCCCACAGGCGCGCGTGGGCCAGAGCGCAACGGTGACGCTGGATTACCTCCCGGGTCACTCCTATGAGGCCAAGGTAGCTTATGTGTATCCGTATCTGGACCCGAAATCGCGCACCGGGCGCGTCCGGGTGGAGCTCGCCAATAACGAGCTGGATCTCCGTCCCGGTATGTACGCGAGTGTCGAGCTCGCTTCGGAACCCAAGCCGCGCGTGCAGGTGCCAGCAAGCGCTGTGGTGTACACCGGGCCGCGGCGGATCGTTTTCGTCGATCTGGGAGAGGGACGATTTCGCCCGCAAGAGGTGCAAGTGGGGATGGAAGCGGACGGAATGTACGAAGTGCTCTCCGGCCTAAGCCCGGGCGATGTGGTGGCGACTTCCGGGACCTTCCTCATCGCGGCGGAGGCGCGCATTCGAACCGCCGCCAAATACGGAATGGACCTGGCGCCCGTATCCAGCACAGGCAAAAAGTGACCGAGCCCGCTCCCGCCGGTCCCCAACCGGGACTCATCGCGCGGCTCATCCGAGCCAGCGCCAAGCGGCCATTTTTGACCATCTTGCTGGTGGCTGCGCTCACGGCGTGGGGTTGGGTGTCGCTCCGCCGTGCGCCGCTCGACGCCATTCCGGACCTTTCGGACGTGCAGGTGATCGTGTTCACGGAATGGATGGGAAAAAGCCCAGATCTTGTCGAAGATCAGATCACCTATCCCATCTCGGCCGCGCTCATCGCGGCGCCAAAGGTGCAGGCAGTCCGCGGGACCTCGATGTTCGGCATGTCGTTCGTGAACGTCATCTTCGAAGAGGGCACGGACATCTATTGGGCGCGAAGCCGCGTGCTCGAATACATGAGCTCGGTCCGCGCCAAGCTTCCCGGGGGAGCAAACCCAACTCTGGGCCCGGATGCGACCGGTGTCGGCTGGGTTTTCGAATACGCGCTGGTGGATAAGAGCGGAAAGCACGACCTACAAGAGCTCCGATCGCTTCAAGACTGGAATGTGCGCTACGCGCTGGAAAGCGTGCCGGGCGTGGCCGAAGTCGCGAGCGTCGGCGGATACGTCAAACAGTACCAGGTCAACGTCGACCCCGTAAAGTTGGCTTCTCGCGGAATCATGATGGATGACGTGGTGCGGGCGGTGCGCGCGTCGAATCAAGAAGTGGGCGGCGGCGTGATCGAGATTGCCGGCCACGAACAGGTGATCCGGGGCCGGGGTTACGTCAAAAAGCCGGAGGACATCGGTGAGAGCCCGATCAGGGTCTCGAACGGGACGCCGGTTCGAGTCAAAGACGTAGCGCTGGTGAGCCTCGGGCCCGACATTCGTCGCGGGTTGACCGAGCTCAACGGAGAGGGTGAAGCGCCGGGCGGAATCGTGATCATGCGCTACGGGCAAAATGCCCTCACCGTGATCGACGCGGTGAAAGAACGCCTAGAGGAAGTCAAAAAAAGCCTGCCCGCAGGAGTCCAGGTCGTCACCACTTACGATCGATCGCAGCTCATCCAGGAGTCCGTCAATACCCTCAAGCACACTCTCATCGAGGAAATGTTGGTGGTGAGCGCGGTGATCTTCATCTTTCTCCTGCACGCTCGGAGCGCGCTCATCCCCATCCTCACGCTTCCGGTGGGTGTGTTGATGGCGTTCATTCCCATGTTCTACCAGGATCTCACTGCGAACATCATGTCGCTCGGCGGCATTGCGGTCGCAATCGGCGCCATGGTCGATGCGTCCATCATCATCATCGAAAACATCCACACCAAGCTTGCCGATTGGGAGGGGGGCGGGCGGCAGACCCCCCGCATCGAAGCCATCATCGGAGCGATGCAAGAGGTGGGTCCGTCGATCTTCTTCTCGCTTTTGGTCATCACCATTTCGTTTTTGCCGGTGTTCACGCTGGAGGCGACCGAAGGCCGACTGTTCAAGCCGCTGGCTTACACCAAAACTTATTCCATCGGCTTTGCGGCGGTGCTGGCGGTGACGCTGACGCCGGCGCTGGCCGCGCTCCTGATCCGCGGCAAGGTGCACGACGAA
>DASXTY010000129.1:0-2615 GCA_036505155.1 Polyangiaceae bacterium
AGATCACGCAAGGTCAATGCGCGAGCGCGCAATATGCCGGAGTCTGGGATGCCGCCAAGATGGTGTGTCACCCCACCGCGCGCGACTGCTTCGCGTGGGCGAAATTCTGGGCCGGAGGGTACACGTACTACGGGGGTTTTCTGGGCGCTTCGGTGGCGGCGTGGTTCTTGCTAAAGCGCGATCGCATGCCATTCTGGAAAGGCGCCGATATTGCTGGCCTGGTGGTTCCCTTGGGATTGGGGTTTGGGCGCATGGGGTGCTTGTTAGTGGGTTGTTGTTTTGGCAAGGTCTGGAAGGCGCCCTACGGTCTGTCATTTCCGTCGGACAGCCCTGCAAGCGAGCTCCAATACCGCGCCCATCTGCTGGACTCGCCGTTACAAGCTTCCTTGCCTGTGCATCCGACTCAGATCTACGAGTCGTTCGTTTGCCTGATGATCGCGGGACTATTGATGTTCCGCCTACACGGGCGAAAATCGTACGACGGGCAAGTGTTTTTGGCCTTTGTCACGCTGTACGCCGCCGCCCGCTTTGTGCTGGAGTTTTGGCGAAGCGATGATCGCGGAGGGTTGTTGGGCCTGAGCACCTCGCAGCTCATCGGTGTGGCTCTGGTCGCCGCCGCGGCGATCCTCCACATCCGGCTGGTTCGCCAAATCACCGAAAGAGAGTCCCATGGCCGCCAAGCTGCTTGACGGAAAAGACCTGGCAGCGCGCATTCGACAGCGGATCGCGGCGGAGGTGAGCGAGTTCGTGGCTCGCTCCGGGCGTGCCCCCGGGTTATCCATCGTGCTGAACGCCGACGACCCGAGCTCCGCTTCTTTCGTTCGGGGAAAAGACAAGGCAGCGCGCGAGGTTGGGATGGTGTGCCGGGTTCACCCGCTGCCGACCGCCGTCAGCGAAACCGAGCTCGTTGGTCTGGTCCGCGGTCTCGGTGACGACCCAACCGTTGACGGTGTCGTGGTTCAGCTGCCGTTGCCCCACAAGGTGCGAAGGGAGGGCGTTTTCGAGGCGCTGGATCCAAAAAAAGACGTCGACGGTTTGCATCCGCTGAACCAAGCGGCGCTCTGGGAAAACCGCGCGAAGCTGGTTCCGTGTACCCCCGCCGCATGCTTGCGCTTGATTGCGGAGAGCGGGCTGTCGCTTGCCGGTGCGCTTGTGGTGGTGGTGGGCCGGAGCGCCCTGGTCGGAAAGCCCACGGCGGCACTGCTGTTGGCTGCGGATGCCACAGTGACCGTTGCTCACCGCCGCACTCGGGATTTGCCGTCGCTCTGCCGACAAGCCGACGCATTGGTGGTCGCGGCGGGTCAGCCGGGTTTGGTCCGCGGCGACTGGGTAAAACCAGGAGCCGTCGTCATCGACGTGGGGTTGAGCCGCGACTCGGAGGGAAAGCTGCGCGGCGATGTGGACTTCGATTCGGTCTTTCCGGTTGCGGGCGCGCTGACGCCCGCGCCGGGTGGGGTAGGGCCTATGACCGTCGCCATGCTGCTCGAAAACACGCTGCTTGCCGCCCGCGAACGCGTCCAGTGCTGGGCGCGGGGTACTAACGCGGATAGCGCAAAGGATTGATGCCGAAGTGCTCGCAAATGGAGTCGAGCACCTGGTCGGCCTGCGAGCGCGTGGCATCGAGCGATCCCTGATTATCGATGACGTAATCGGCAACCCGAAGCTTGTCTTCCAGCGGAAGCTGAGCTGCCAAACGGGCTAAAACGTCGCTTTCGGTCACCCCACCACGGGCCACGGTGCGGGCAATTTGTTGGGCTTCGGAGGTGCTCACCACCACCAACGGTCGAAATTGCTCGGCAAGGCCGACTTCTACCAGCAGCGGCGCTTCATAGCAGGCGAGGAGCTCGCCGCTTGCGTCGAGCTCGCGGAGGCGCTGATGGGACAGCTCGCGAACTTTGGGATGGACAATGGCATTCAACGACTCCAGAGTTGCGGCGTCAGAAAAAACGCGGGCCGCAAGCTTTGCCCGGTCGAGCTGCCCCTTTGAGTCAAACATTTCTGCGCCGAAGCGCTCCCGCAGTTGGCTCAGGCAGTCCGCTTCGGAGACCGCCGCCCGCGCGAGCTCGTCAGCGTCGATAACCGGGATTCCTCGCTCGCGAAATCGCGCGGCGACGGTGCTCTTTCCCGATCCGATCCCCCCGGTCAACCCAAACACCGAAATGCCCACGGAGAGCGTCCAGGATACCCCTGAGACGGCTGCCATTTCACCCATCCGGTTCTCGTGTCATAACGCGTGGACCCATGCCGTTATCGGGCGAGCCAAGCCACAGGTTGGGGTGGATCCTCGGGCGGCGCGCGGCTTTGGTCGTATTGGGTGCTGCCCTGAGCGGTCCTCTGGGGCACGGGTCTTTTGTCCGAACTGCCGCAGCGCAAAGCGCGCGCAATGGCCATGCGCGGTCTCCTGCAAGACCCCATATTCTGTGGCGGTTTGGGGCTGGAGCTCCGATCGCCGGCGAGCCAGCTGTTGCCCCCGACGGGCGGCTTTTCCTGGCGACGTCGGAGGGCTGCCTGCACGCATTGGGCCCCGAAGGGCAATTCTTGTGGAGTTACACACTTTCCGGATCGGTGGTTGGCTCCCCGGCCGTTGGAGAAAACGGGACCATCTATGTCGGAAC
>DASXTY010000130.1:0-1604 GCA_036505155.1 Polyangiaceae bacterium
CGCGTCGCACGTTTCGTGCACCGTGACCCGCACTAACTCTTTGAGCCCGGGCTTGATGCGCTGCCACAGCCACCGCGCCAGGTTTTCACTAGTCGGGTTTTCCAGGCCTTCAATTTCGTTCAGATAGTTGTGGTCGAGCACCTGGTAGATGGGCAGCCAAAGCTCACCCATCGCTGCATAATCGATGAGCCAGCCGGTTTTTGGATCGACCGCCCCTTCGACCGCGAGCTCCACTTTGAAGCTGTGCCCGTGCAGCCGGGCGCATTTATGACCCGGTGGGACGTTCGGGAGTCGGTGCGCGGCTTCGAAGCGAAGCTCTTTGACCAGTCGGACGTTCATTATTCGAACTCCAAGCTCCAGCGGATATCCGCGCCCAGGTTGCCGAGCGAGGAGCTCGAAATGTCATTGACGTTGTCGTAGGAACTTTCGACGCTGACGTTGGGGCTCAGATTCCATTCTACGTTGGAACGAACCTCGCGCGACTCGGCGACTCCGCTGGTCACGTTGGCTCGGATGCGTTCGGCCAGGCGCTTTCCGATGGTGACAGTGGGCTCGGTGCGCCCGGTGCGCGACGAATAGGAGCTGCCGAAGCGGAATTCATCGATAATCGGCACGGCTTCCGTCACCGCGCGATCGGCGCCGGTGAGCGTACCCAGGGCTTCCAGCGCGACGCTCTCGCCGGCGCTCGCCGAACGCGCCTGGTCGAGCTCCGCGCGCGTCAACCCGACGGTGAGCAGCAGGAAAATATCGTCCTGTGCCAGAACCGGATCGCTGGTCAGGTCAATGCGAAGCTTGTCGGCGTCTCCGTAGGCGTGCATGGTGATGAGCCATTTTCCGCCGGAAGCGCTGGTGGAGCCGGAACTGGCGGAATTTGCCCCGGAAAGCTCCGAATAACGACGGTAATCGGTCACGGCGGTCACATCCACCTGAGGGGCGATATGTGTGAGGTCGTCGAAACGCACGAAGCCCTGTTTGACTTCGAACTCGTTGCGCCGGAGCCGGATGCGGCCGCCGGGCTTGAGGCGCAGAAGCCCTCGCGCTCCGAAGCGCTGGTTCGTGCCGGCAAATTCGAGCCCCTGGTCATCGATCAGAAGCTCGGCGTCTGCCAGGTTGTTGTGAATCTTCAAGGGGACCGTCGAATGTAACGAGAGGTTGAAGTCGACCACGTCGTCGGCGGGATCATAGAGGTCGAACTGGGTCTGTTTTCCCCTCTGAGCCAAGGTGGCGAGGTCCGCGGACATCACGATGGGGCGCGCGTATTCAAAGGAGCGCACCGTGACGTCTCCGGTGATCTTGGGGAGCGCGCGTTGGCTCGTGTCGCCGCTCCGCCAATCGGCGACCAGGTCGGCGTCCACGGTGCTCTTGATGCCCTTTTCGATCGGCAACCGAATCTGACGCGCACTCATAAACAGCCGGGTGGGCCCGAGCTCGAAACCTCGGAGGGGTGCGCCGCCGCGCAGTTGGATCGTGCCCCCGCCGAGCTTGGCGGTACCCCGGCGGACTTGGAGCTCACCGCCCTCCACGGCTAATGCCAGCTCGATTTCCGAAATCGGTGACGGCATTCCCCGAAGCAGAAGCTCCCCCTTTTTTAGCTCGAGCAGGCC
>DASXTY010000131.1:0-4194 GCA_036505155.1 Polyangiaceae bacterium
GGCTCGACCAACGAAGCCCTTGGGCTTTCCTTGTCTCCTGTGCAACCAGGCGCCGAACCGCGCCGTTGCGGGCGGTTTGAGAGTGTTGATCGCCCCGCCAGCGAGCGACCCAAGCACTTCGAACTGACTACGCGCCCTGGCTTCGAGCGCCATCACGGCGCTGCGGGAGGGGGGACGTCTTACACCCATAGTTGCCGCGCGTCGGCTTTTCACCGCGATGTGCCCGGTTGCTTTCTCCAAAATTCGCACCGGACATGACTCGCTGGCTCCGGGGCATGACCCTCATCAGCACCTGTCAGTTGCGGAGCGGAAGCTGCGACGCTGGTATACGACAAAGGCAGGCGGGCGACGCCCCGCTCAGTCAAAGGAGCGTGTTCCATGTCCAAACTTCGCATTCACACTTTCTCGATTTCTCTCGATGGGTTTGGCGCGGGCCCGAACCAAAATCTCGACAACCCGCTCGGCGCGGGCGGTTTCGCGCTGCACGATTGGGTAATCAAGACGCGCACGTTCCAACAGATGTTCGGAGATGGCGCCGGGGAAACCGGCGTCGACGACGACTTTGCCGCCCGTGGTTTCGAGAACATCGGCTCCTGGATTCTGGGTCGGAACATGTTTGGCCCGGTTCGGGGCGATTGGACCGACACCAGCTGGAAAGGCTGGTGGGGCGATAACCCGCCGTACCACACCGACGTTTTCGTGCTCACCCATCACGCCCGCGCGTCGGTCGAGATGAAGGGTGGAACCACCTTTCATTTCGTGACAGAAGGCATGCACGCGGCGCTGGAGCGCGCCAAAGCAGCAGCAAAAGGAGGTGACGTTCGGCTCGGCGGCGGCGTCTACGCCATCCGCCAATACTTGCAGGCGCGGCTGGTGGACGAGGCGCACCTCGCCATCAGCCCGGTCCTGCTCGGCAGCGGGGAACATCTGCTCGGCGGCATCGATTTGCTAGCGCTCGGTTACGCGTGCACGGAGCACGTCAACACCGCGCACGCCACCCACTTCGTACTGACCAAACAGAAGTAAGTCGCGTGGTATTGTCGGATGCTCGGGAGGCACGTATCTTCCTAGACTCCGCGCACGGTCAGTCCGCGTGACAGCGCGGCAGTCGCCTGGCGAGCGTCGTGCGTCCAGAACTCGAGGGGCTCACCCACAGCTTCCTTCACGAGCACCTCCGCCGTCGCAACATGAATCGCATCAAGCGCCCGGACGTTCACGGAGAAGGAGCTCCTTGCGAGCTGGATCACGGCGTCGTCGATAGGCGCGAGGTCCAGCATTGCGAGCAAATCCGTGAGCTCCTTGCGCTTGATGGCCGTCTCGGAGTCGTCGAGCTTGCCTAGCAGACGCTCGCGATCGACGGCTCGGAATGTTTCCACCTCCACCAGCTGGGACGACAGCACCCGTTCACCGGTGACCAGAGGAACGGTCGGCCCCGCTTCGGCGAAGACTACCCGGAGCACTGCACTAGCGTCGACGTACTTCACTCGGATCCTCACGGACGGCGTCCAGCGATGCTTGAATGTCGATCTTCTTGCGGAGCTTCGAAATGTTCAGTGTATCCCAGCCCTGGGTTCCGATCCGCAGGCGCCCCTCCCCCGCCAGCCGGTGAAACCAAGACGTCGCCGCGCGACGCGGAGGACCCAACAGTGCAATCGGCTCGTCGCGATCCTTCACGACGATGTGCGCACCGCGCGAGGCCGCGCGGAGATATTTGCTCAGATGCGCTTTGAGCTCGCTCACATTGATGTCCTTCATGGGCTGATTATAGGTCCATGATGGACTGATTGCAAGGAACCTGGGGGACTCCACCTGATCGCAAGCTTTTTCCAGCGCCTTGATCGCGAGGGAGTGCAGTACCTGCTCATCAGCGGGCAGGCCACCATTCTATACGGGGCAGCGACGTCTTCGGAAGACGTCGACCTGTGGGCTGCACCCGAGCTCGAGAATGTCAGCCGTCTTATCGGTGCGATGCGCGCGTGCTCTGCACGTGCGGTCGGCTGCTCCTTCGTCCAAGCGAAATTTCCCTACCTTTGTGGACAACAAGCATCCATCTGCGGTTCCCCGTGCCCGGCAAGGTCCATAATGGACACCGAACCCCGACACGGAGCTCACCTCCATGCGCCTCCTCACCGGTAATGCTTTGGACTCGTATCACACCAACGGGTTTTTGATTGTCAGAAAGCTCTTTGGATCAGAGCGTTTGGCGGAGCTCGCCGACATTGCGCAGCGCCACCACCAGCGGCTGTTGGCAAAGGGCATCGAGGGGCGCGCCTCGCTGCACCACTCTTGCATGGAAGGCGAGCACGAACCGGAGCTCTTCAATTGCCTGACCATCCCCGGAATTCTGGCCCTGAGTGAACAGATCAATCGAGCCAAGCTTCGCTCCACCTATTACGAATTCAATCGGGAGCGCAGTCCGGGCTTGGACGCCTCCATGTTTTGGCATCGCGATTTGCAGTTTTTGAGAAAACGGCTTCCTAGCTGGTTTGATGTGCAGGGGTGGCGAATGCAGGTGCTTTCCTTGTCTCATGCCTCGCGGATCTGTTCGAGCGAGGGTTGGGCGCGGACCCAAGCCGCTCTGCCAGGGGGCGGAATAAGAAAAGATGGTGCCAACGTAGCCGGCACTCAGTCGAAAGCGATCATAGCGTGGCGGAGAAACGGGGCGCAGAGGCGGCATGACCGTGGCTGTGCTGGCCTTGCGCCGCAACGCGGACGGGATCGGTTTGCGGGCTCTCCCTGCCGTTTCGGGGTTGGCGGTCGGCGAATGAGTGGGCGGGGAAGGGGGCGTAGGCTCGGGCCCCTCCGGGACGCTCGCCGACGCCATGCCTATCTCGCCTCCTTCCAAAAGCGCCGTCACAGTGGCGCGCGTGATCACCGCGGCTTCCTCAAGCACCGCTTGGTCGGTCCTCTCGGTAGAGCGAATCCGCCGCACCAGAACCCGGTTCGCCTTAGGCTCAGTCAGGTAAAGCAACGAATCGCCACCGGGTTGCGTGTCCAGCCAGAACACGCCGAGGGCCCGGTGGCGGTTGGCGAGGACCGCGGCGGCATCGTAGCGGCCCGCAAGTCGTCGAAGGAGATGTCGACGGCTTCGACGACGACACGGATTGGAATGTCGCCGAGTTGAGCACGAATCACCTCGAGGGCGGCCCGGTGTGGGCTCCCTTTTGCTCCTAGTCCGGTCATAAACACGACCGTTTGGCCGGGTTGAGCGCGCGCGATGAGCGAGAGCAGTGACAACACGGCAACCAGTGCTGAAGAGCTCACAATCCGCCGAAAACGCCACCGAAGATGGGCCATGTACGCGGGTCGAGCTAAGCACATTCGAGGGCTCAGGTGGGAACCACCGGCGCTGGTGGCGAGACGGCACGAGCGCTGCGCGAACGGATGCGCGAAAAAAAATCCGCCCGTTCCGGCACCCCTCAAGCCACTGCACCGGTGAGATTCGCAACCTGACTCGCGGACCGCTGCGTCCCGAGCAGGGCGAGCCGCGAAGCGGGTATTGCGTTACTGCTGCTTAAGGAGTTTCTATGCGTACGAGATTGTGGTGGTCCCTTGTGGTCCTGCTGGGTGGCACTTCGTGCAGCTCGAGCAACTCGAACGAACCACCCCAAGAGCCCCAGCCCGATGCTCTACAAGCAGAAACTGATGCCGCACAGCCAACAACTGATACCGCGCAGCCAACCAGTGATGCCTCGCAACCAACCAATGCGGCGCTCCAGGTCCACTTGGTGCAAGCCAGTAATGACAGTCTGTACGCGTTCGTTCGTGCCAAATTCGAACCTGGCGAGGTCGTGGACCCCTGGGCCGTGCGGTTCTTCGGTTCTGACGGCACGGAAAAGCCCTATTTCGTCTGGGACTCGATGACATGTAAGACCGCGCGTGATGGTCGGGAGGATTGGGACCATCGATATGCGGCGCTGAATCATCATCCGGGCCGAGCCCCCGAAGCTTTGCAGATGCGCGCCCAGGCACTCGAGGCCGCGAATCAGCAGTTGCCCGACTTGGGCGCCAAGCTTCTCGCCGAGGATGTGGCTGCGCAACAGGCGGGCGACTCAGTCTGCAATGCCATGTACTTGGTGCGCCACACTGTGCCGGCTTTTGCCAAGGAGAAGCTGACTCTTCAGATTTATCCAACTCGGCAAGTCGAGGCAAACGTACGAACGCTGAACGGTACGGGCGACGCGCAAAAGACCT
>DASXTY010000132.1:0-6790 GCA_036505155.1 Polyangiaceae bacterium
ACCTGTGCATTTACCACGCCTGACATCTGTTTAGCCTCGAGAACTTTCGGCGGCAGCTTCCACATTTCGATCAGATTTATGATTGGGATGAGAAACCTGACTGGGTTGATGTCGTCCTTACCGCGGAAAGACTTGAGCTCGTTGATCATCTGCCAAACCATGATCAAGCCGAACGGTACGAAGCAGATCATTCCGGCCACAAACACGACCATGGGATTTCGGCGCTGGCCGATAGGACCGAGCGCGCCGGGCGCTGCTGCGGGCACCATTGCTCCGGGCGCGGCCGGCGCGATGGCTTGAGCGGGAACCGGAACCGGTGCGGCCGCGGCGGGCGCTCCAGGCGGCGCACCCGGAAAGCCCGCGGGCGGCGCACCGTAGGGACCCGGTGTTGGAACCGGTGGCTGAGCGGCACCCGGCGCGGCGGGCACACCTCCAGGCCCGAGAGGCCGCTGCGCCATGGCGGAGGGGTCCGCCACCATGGTTCCGCCCAGGGGATTGACCTCCGCCCCGGGTACGCCGGGCGGAGCCCCATAAGCGGGCGCCGCCGGTGCGGGAAATCCGCCAGGAGCTGCCGGCATGGCGGCAGTTCCACTGGGGCCCGGGGCCGGGGCGGGCCGTAGAGGCGGCGGCGCGGCGCCAGGGCTCGGGACTACGGGCGGCGGCGGAGCAGGCGCAGCGCCTGGAGAAGGCGGGGCTACGCCGAGCATGGTGCCTTTGAGCTGGGGCTTGACGGGCATGGCACCCGGCGCGCCGGGTTTCACAGGCATCGCGCCCGGTGCCCCGGGTCGAGCGACCCCCGGCGGCGCGTTCATCATGAGCATGGTGCCCTTGAATTTCGGTGCCGCCGCACCTTTCAGGTTAAAGCCGCACTTCGAGCAAGCAGTCGCCGCATCTTGATTTTGCGTCCCACAATTTGGGCAAAACACGCATCACCTCCGGTGGTAGGCCCTTGGTGGGCCCCGGGAAGCGAGAGCCTACACGGCCTCAAACCACTTTCTCAAGCATGTCGAAATGGTTCCACCTTCGTACGCGGTCCCACCCGCGGGAAAAATGCGTCCTGGGGACCAGCCGAACACGCAGCGATTCGCCGCTTTTCGGTCGGTTCTCACCCGGTTGGGGTTGGCCCCCAAAACACACGGCCCGGGAAAGAGGGACGGCCGGTGGCAAGCGCGGCTTGACACCCCGGTTTACGGCTAACTACGGTTCGCCAGCGGTTCGCCCGTGGGCAGACGGTCCTTCTTCGGGAGTGCGCACGGGCCCCACCACGAAACGCGGACACCCTTAGGTTATGGCATTTGCCCTCAATGCGGAGCGGGAGCGCGAGCTGAATGCGATTTTAGCGCGCTATCCAAACAAGATGGCGGCTTGCATCCCGGTCTTGCACCTGTGCCAAGAGGGCAACGACAACTGGGTGTCCAACGAGATGATCGAATACGTGGCCGACAAACTGGGGCTCAGCGCGGCCCACGTAAAGGGCGTGGTCACCTTCTACACGCTTTTCAACCAGCAGCGTCCCGGCAAACACCAGGTGTGGGTGTGTCGAACGCTTTCCTGTGCGTTGCGCGGCGCGGACGGAATCCTTGGATACTGCGAAAAGAAACTCGGCATACACGCAGGCGAGACCACCAAAGACGGCAAGGTCACCCTGCGCACGGCCGAATGTCTGGCCGCTTGCGGCACCGCACCGGTGATTCAGGTCGACACCGCCTACCACGAAAACCTGACCGTCGAGGCAGTTGATCGGATCCTCGATCGACTGCTGTACGAAAGTTAGAGCGGCTGCGCGCGCGGCCGGGCGGTGCCCATGCTCAAGCAAACCAGCTACCTGACGCATTCCTACGACAAGGGAGACGGCCACAAGCTGGCCGCTTATCAGCTGGGCAGTGGTTACCGCGGCGTGCGAAAAGCGCTCAGCATGTCCCCGGAGGCGGTGATCGACGAGTGCAAAAAGGCCCACATCCGCGGGCGAGGCGGGGCCGGCTTCGACTGCGGCGTGAAATGGAGCTTCATGCCCAAGCCTTCGGATAAGCCGCACTACCTGGTGATCAACGCGGACGAAGGCGAGCCCGGGACGTTCAAAGACCGCTCCATCATGGAGAAGAACCCGCACGCGTTGATCGAAGGTTGTATCATCGGCTGCTACGCAATCGGCGCGCACACCTGTTACATCTACGTGCGCGAAGAGCTGCATCTATCGCGGGAGCGCCTGAACTTCGCTATTGGCGAAGCGCGCGCCAAAGGACACATCGGCCGTACCCCCTTCGGCAAGCCTTTTCCGGTCGAGATCCACGTGCACCGGGGCGCCGGCGCCTACATCTGCGGCGAGGAAACGGCGCTGCTCAATTCGCTCGAGGGCAAACGCGGCGAGCCCCGCCTGAAGCCTCCATTCCCTGCTCAATACGGGCTGTTCGGAGCGCCCACCACGGTCAATAACGTGGAGACCATCGCCATCTTGCCGACGGTGTTCGACATGGGAGGCGACGAGTTCAGCAAGCTCTCGACGCTGCATCATTTCAACGACGGCGGAGCGCGCTTGTTTGGAGTAAGCGGACACGTCAAGAAGCCGGGGCTGTACGAAGCCTGCGTCGGGTTGACGCTGCGCGAGCTGATCTACGATTTGGGGGGAGGAATTTTAGGCGATCGCCAGTTATTGGCGGTAATTCCCGGCGGATCGTCCTGCCCGGTGCACCGTCCGGACGAGGAGGTCCAGGTTCTCAACGATCCTCGCTTTCTCCCCTACAACGGCAAGAGCATCTTGGACCTTCCGCTCGGCGTGGACACCTTCCGCGGCATCGGCAGCATGCTTGGAACTTGCGGCGCCATCGTGCTCAGCGATGCAGCGGACCCGGTGATGGCCATGCAAAACCTGATGCGTTTCTACCGGCACGAATCTTGTGGTCAATGTACGCCGTGCCGGGAGGGATGTGGTTGGATCGAGCGCATCGTCGACAAAGTCATTCAGGGCCGCGGCAGTCTACAAGAGGTGGATCAAATCCACCGCATTGCATCCAACATCATGGGCAACACCATCTGCGCCTTCGGTGATGGGGCGGCGCAGCCCGCTCTGGCATTCATCAGGCGGTTCCGGAGCCACTTCGAGGATTACATCCGGAACGGCGGCCAATCGCAGACCCGAACCTTAGCGCAATGATGGGTATTTTCTTCGCAACCTGCGCGGTCCTGGCCCTGGCGGGAGCGCTTGCAACGGTGCTCTGCCGAAACCCGATCCGAGGAGCCATCGGATTGCTCACCACCATCGCCGCCATTGCAGGCCTCTTTCTCCCGCTCAAAGCCCAATTTTTAGCCGCAATACAGCTGATTGTGTACGCCGGCGCGGTGGTGGTTCTGTTCGTGTTCGTGATCATGCTCTTGGGACCGGACGCCGGAGCCAAACCTGCACCGGAAGCGCGGACGCAATGGTCGAGATGGATTGGAGGTGCGGTCCTCTTACTGCTCGCTGCACTGACCTCTGTGCTGGTGGCCACATCGGGACAAGTGGGGCAAACGCTTTTTTCGCCCGCGTTGGTCAATCACGGGAGCATCGAGGCAGTTGGAGGAATGCTTTTCACACGCGGTGTGGTGCCGTTCGAGCTCGCCACCGCGCTGCTCATCGTGGCGGTCATCGGTGCCGTCGCCGTCGCCCGCTCGCGACCAAAACAGGTCGAGCCCCGACTGGGACCGAGCAGCTTGTTTCACGGCCCGTTGCACCCGCGCGACGCCGGCCGACCGCTGGACCCCGAAGCCGAGCGACGGCTTGAGACTAGCCAGGGGGGTCCACGATGAGCCTTTTGGGCCGCGTGGTCGAGCACTACGTGCTGCTCTCGGGCTTGATCTTCACCATCGGCGCCCTCGGCTTTTTGGTGCGTCGCAATGTGATCGTGCAGCTCATGAGCATCGAATTGATGCTGAATGCCGTCAACTTGAACTTGGTCGCTCAGAACCGCGTCCACACCCACGACATGGGCGGGCAGATGTTCGCATTTTTCATCATCGCGGTGGCGGCGGCCGAAGCGGCGGTCGGGCTCGCCATCGTGTTGAGCTTTTACCGATTGAAGGGGTCAGTCTACAGCGACCAAGCGGACTCCTTGAAGCATTAGGCGCCACTAGCTGCATCATGGAACGGATTCTTTCACTTTTCCCCCCCAACGATTGCTGGCTGCTCGCCGTGATCATCGGGCTGCCGCTGCTGGGCGCGGTGTCGAATGGAATTTTCGGGAAGCGCGTCGGCAAAGAGGCCGTTTCGTTGATGGCGCTCTCCAGCGTTGCGGTTTCATTCCTGGGTAGCCTCATTGCGGTGGCGTTGTTGAGCGCCCAGACCGGCGAACGAGCTGCGCGTCTGGTGTGGACCGGGTGGAGCTGGCTCACCGTATCGGGGCGGTCGGGAGGTGGACCCGTCCCCATCGAGGTCGCCTTCTCCGTCGATGCGCTGAGCGGGGCGATGGCTCTCATCGTCACCGGCGTCGGCTTTCTCATCCACCTGTATTCCACCAAATACATGGAGCACGACCAGGGTTACCACCGCTACTTCGCCTACTTGAACCTGTTCATCTTTTCGATGCTGGTGCTGATCCTAGGGCATAACCTGCCGGTCTTGTTTCTGGGCTGGGAGGGCGTGGGCCTTTGCAGCTACCTCCTCATCGGCTTTTGGTTCGGCGAAGAGCGCAACGCTCAAGCCGGCAAGAAAGCCTTTATCACCAACCGGATCGGCGACTTTGGACTTTTGGTCGCAATGGCGCTGCTGGTCTATTACCTGGGCGCGCTCGACTGGGATCGGATCGAAGCCGGTCGCAAGAACCTACTCGTGCCGGTGCAACTTTGGCCGGTGGGGAACACCGTGCCCATCGCCGACTACCTGGGAGCAGACTTGGCCAAGTGGCTAAACACCCCGCGCTACGTGAACGCCGCTACGCTGGTGGGCCTGGCGCTGTTTCTGGGATGTGCCGGCAAGAGCGCGCAGATACCGCTGTACGTTTGGCTCCCAGACGCCATGGCGGGGCCGACGCCGGTGAGCGCTTTGATCCACGCCGCCACTATGGTGACGGCGGGTGTGTATCTGGTTTGTCGGATGGCGGGCGTGTTCGTGCTGAGCCCGGCCGCGATGCTCACCGTGGCGCTGGTGGGAGCGGTTACCGCAGTGCTCGCCGCCACCATTGCTTTTGTCCAAAACGACATCAAGAAAGTGCTCGCGTATTCGACGGTGAGCCAGCTTGGGTACATGTTCCTGGGCGTCGGCGTGGGGGCTTTTGCAGCCGGTTTCTTTCACGTGATCACTCACGCCTTTTTCAAGGCCTGCCTGTTTCTAGGCGCCGGCTCGGTCATCCACGCCCTGCACGCGCGCATCCACGACACCGACGCTTCCCAGGACATGCGCAACATGGGGGGCCTCCGGCGCTACCTGCCCTACACCTTCTGGACTTTTGTAGCGGCGTGGGCCGCCATCGTTGGCCTTCCCCTGACCAGCGGGTTTTTCTCCAAAGACGAGATCCTCTTCCGAGCGTTCACCTCCACTGTGAAGTCACCGGTCGAAGGCGGTGTGCTCAGAGGGGACGAAGCACAAATTCAGCTCTTTCAATGGCCAAGCTGGGCGCCCCAGCTCTTGTATGCGCTGGGGCTGGCCGGCGCAATCATGACGGCTTTTTACATGACCCGACTCACGGTGGGCATTTTCGCCGGCGAGTTTCGCGGCTGGACGGTGGTGAAGCGCTGGAAGGATTCAGCCCCTGAGCACCATCAGCACCCAGCGGATTCGGGGCACCTCGAAGGGCCCATACCGCAGGAATCTCCGTGGCAAATGACGGCGCCCCTGGTGGTGCTGGGTGGATTATCCATCGTCGGGGGCCTGCTCAACGCACATGCGTTTTTCCATTATGCACCGCTCGATCATTGGCTCGAGCCGGTGTTCGCTTCTGCGGCAACCGGCATCGCTGCGGTTTCTAGCGCGGAGCACTACGAGGAGACGCTCCTGGCCCTTGCATTCGGCGCCTTCGTCGTCGGCGTAGGCGGAGCCTACTGGGCATATATGATGCACGCAGGTCGACCTGCGCGCGCGCTGGCGGAGCGTATGCCCGGCTTGCACCGCCTAGTTTACGACAAGTGGCGGATTGACGAGCTTTATGAGGCGACCGTGCTCGGAGCCGTCGACTCGCTAGCCGAGGCCGCGGTTTGGTTCGACAAATGGGTGGTCGATTTTTTCGTGGCACGCGTCACTTCCGCCGTGGTGGCGTTTTCCGGATACGTGCTCCGTCAGCTGCAGACCGGCCGGGTTCAAGCCTATGCGACCATCATGGTTCTCGGGCTCGGCGGGGTCGGTTGGTATCTGACCACGCCTCATGCGAGCGCCGCAACCAGCAGCGACGATGGCGCGGGTCATTACTCCATCAGCGCATCGGCGGGTCTCGGATATCACTATCGCTGGGATGTCGACGGCGACGGGAACTGGGACAGCGAAGACTTCGGTGACCAGGCATCCGCCTCCTTGAATTTGAAAGTCGACGAGAAGCGACAGGTTCGGCTGGCGGTAAAAAATGCCTTTGGACGCGTGTCGGTCCGAGGCATTGACCTCTATCGCCCCAAGCCGGATCTTTCGGCCGCTCCAGCGCCTGCCGAGTTGGAGCGCGCTGTGCGCGCCATTCAGGGCGCCCGCGGTGACCCCCAAGGCGCCCGAGGCGGACCCCCGGGGGGCGTGCTGCCCTTGGGTACCGCAAGAGCCGGCGTTCCTGGCGCGCAACCTGGAGCGCAGCCGTGAATCCGGGCGTGAAACTGCTGCTCGAGGCATGGCCGCTGTTTGGCG
>DASXTY010000133.1:0-4767 GCA_036505155.1 Polyangiaceae bacterium
CCGGAGATCTGGAATGGGGTCACGCTATCCACTCTGGGTTCGGACTGGGTGAACGTTTCGGTGAGCAAACTCTGCGGCGGTCAGGTGACAGGACCTATCAAGGAACAATGGCTCATTGCGCCAGGCAAAATGAAGGGCATCGTCTACTATTACTCGTACGACACCCCGGACGCTTGGGGCTTTCCGAACACCTTCCAGGGCAAGAAGGCAGGCGTCGTCCGCCTGCGGCTCGGTTATCCCGCAGAGGGGCTTTTCGGCAACTGCGTCATCTGTCACTCGGTGAGCGCGAACGGCACCATGCTGGCCGCGTCGGTGGCGCAGTCGGGTGACTGGAGCGCCACCTACGATCTTTCGACGGGCGCGGCACCACCACCGCAAATCGTTAGGGTCGCTAACCCCAGGCCCTTCATGTTCCCGGCCCTCACACCCGACGGCAAACGCGCCTTCACCAGCGGCGCCGGCGACCCGCAGTTCAACATCACCGTCATCGACTCGACGATTGTGGATACCTCCACCGGAGCCGTGATTGTGCCGGGCCTGACGTCGCTGTATTTGCCGGCGTTTTCGCCGGACGGGCTGTTCCTTGCCGGTACCCGCCTCGAAAAGACGTCCTCTGCGGTTTCCTTGGTAAACAACCCGGGAAAGGGGCGATTGGCCATGGCGGACTATGACGGAAACCAAAACCCGCCGACCGTGACCAATGTGAGAGACGTCGTGGTGAGCACCAACAATAAAGCGCTCGGCTGGCCGAGCTTCATCCCGGACTCGCGCGCCGTCGTGTTCCAGGAGGGCGGCGATCTGCAGAGCAAGAGCAACGTGCTCGCCGAGCTACGCTTGGCGCAGACGGCTTCCGGGAGCGTCAACCAGCTGGGCGCACTCAACGGATATCTGGCGGACGGCACCACCTTTTACCCGCCGAATGGAATGGCCGAAGACGGACAGCATAACTATGTTCCAACCGTGCTGCCCCGACCCATCGGCGGCTACTACTGGGTGATGTTTTCGAGCCGGCGCAGCTACGGAAACTACTTGCCCCCGGGAGCGACCTCGGTCGGCAGCCTGATAAGAAGGAAGATCTGGGTGGCCGCCATCGACCTGGACCACGACACCAAGCCCGATCCCAGTCACCCGCCGTTTTACTTGTCGGGACAGCCGATCGAGGCGGATGCCCACCGTCCGTTCGTCGCGCTCGAGCCCTGTAAACCGGAGGGCGCGAGCTGCGAGTCCGGTGCCGACTGCTGCGCCGGCTACTGTCGCGAAACCAGTCGCGACGCGAGCGGCCTTCCCGTCCTTCAGTGCGTCCCGCCGCCGCCCAACAGCTGCTCCAATATCGATGAATTCTGCCTCACGCCGGCGGACTGCTGCGACCAGACCCTGCTCTGCATCCTCAATCGCTGCGCCATCCCGACCCCGCCGATTTACTGACGCGGATCGCATCAAGACAACACGATTTCTCGGCCTTCCAGCTGGCTTTGATAAATCGCTTCGAGCACACCGATGACCTTGATGGATTCAGTCCAAGGCACCGGGGAAGGCTGCTGGTGCACGACGGCATCGCGAAAAGCGCGGATCTCCTCCCAGTGCGGTCGGTTGACGGATTGGGGGTGCTGAATCGTGCCGTGCAACAGCGCTCGATTCGCGACCGAGGCGAACTCTCCGCTCGGCCACTTCACTCCGCCGTTCATCCCGAATAGCTGACAGCTCACGTCTTCGTTCTCAGGCTGGTGTCCGAGCCAGGCTGACTCGAGCGTCATGGTCGCTCCATTGTCGAAATGAACGAAACCTGCAGCGAAGTCTTCGACTGAAAAAGCGCTGCGATCCCATTCGCCCCATGCCCCCGGAATTTTGTCGCCCTTCGCGAAATTGACCTTGCTGGTGCCGGTGACCCTCACCGGCTTTGGAAAATCCATGAGCCACAGGCAGAGGTCCAGAGCGTGGACACCGATGTCCATGCTGGCTCCGCCTCCGGAGAGCTCGCGATTGATGAAGCCGGCGCCTGGCGGAAGCCAGGTGCGCCGCGTGGCTCGGACGCGCGCGTGATAGACGTCGCCCAGGTGGCCGGCGGCCGCCCAGTTCTTGATGGCTTGCGCGGAACCAGTAAAACGCTGGTGCTGCGCCGTCATCAAAACCAGTTTTTTCTCGTCTGCAAGCTTTCCCATTTCGCGGATTTCCGCGGTCGAAACCGCCAGGGGTTTTTCGCACAACACGTGTTTGCCAGCCCCGAGCGCGGCCAGCGCGGCCGGAGTGTGCACTCGGTTGGGAGCGCAGATATCGACCGCGTCGAGGTCGAGCTCCACCAACTCTCGATAGTCGGCAAAAGAATGAGCAATGTCATATTCCTGGGCGGCCCGGTCGGCGGCGTCCTTGACGATGTCCGCAATAGCGACGATTTCAACATCTGGAAGCGCCTTCCAACCTGAGATGTGCACGGCTTTGGCAATTCCACCTGCACCGATGATTCCTACTCTGAACTTGTTCGACATAACATCTAACTCCATTGGCCAGCGGACTGAATCGAGCCATTTTTATGGCAGTGTGCCGAGTCCGTAGTTCGCCATATAAATGGCTTCGGCACACTAGCAAAATTCGCAGAGCGAATTTTCTCTGGGGGTGAATCGCCCGAACGGCGAGAGGGGCGCGAGGCGCCCCTACAAAACAGGTTAGTGGCCTGCCGCTGCGCAGCAGCGGGCCGCGAAGCGGCAGTCCAGCAATTCCGGCAGGAATTGTGGACTCAGGACACTAGAGTGACGGGTTGTCCGCCTGAAGCAGCGGAGCGGTCGGCAGCAAAACAGATCCGATGGGTGACTGCGGCCTTGCGAAGCGAAACCGGTGCCTGGCCATCTTTTTGTATGGCCTCCACCAGGGCAGAAACCTCGTCCCGGAACGGGTGATGCTCCACGTTTACGCTGTTGGGCAAGACGCAATCGATGCGGATCTGCGAATGGGTTTCGCTATACGGCTCGAGAAAAAAGCGGACACCGGGAACCGGGCATTCCCTCTGTAGTTGGTGCACGTCGACCTCTGCACCGGAAGGCCACCGCAGGTGCTGATTCACCAGAGAAAGTTTGGTACCGAAAATTTCGAGCCCGAAATGATAGGGGGTTGCCACATCCGCCGAAGCCGAGATCTGGCCAAGCCCCCCGCCGGCAAAGCGGATATTCGCATGCAGGGTGGTCGGATATTGGTAACCTTGCTCGAGCCCCGTGGAGCTGAATGCCGACACCGAAACCGGATCGTCACCGAGAAAGTTGCGCACGGCGTCGATGCTGTGACACCCGGCGTTGAGCAACAGGCCCCACCCTTCGGCCTGGCTGCGGCACCAATCCCAGCCCGAATACCAACTGCCCATACGGCTGTGGTAATTCGAGCGGACGAACATCACCTGGCCGAGCTGGCCGCTGTCGATGAGCCAGCGCGCGACTTTGAACAGCGGATTCCAGTAGAGTTCGAAGCTGACCACGGTTTTAACCGCGCTTTTTTCCACCGCTTCCAATAACCGATTCAGATCCGCTTCGTTTCGCGCCACCGGTTTTTCGATCATGACGTGCTTGCCGGCGCGCGCAGCTTCCAGAGCGAGCGGCATGTGGGTCGAGTGAATGCCGGCAAGGCTGACGATGTCGATTGAGCCGTCCTCGAAAATATCCTCGGCTCGCGTCGAAATGCGAGCCTCGCAGCGCTGAACCCCATAACGCTCAAGGTTTTGCCGAATCCGAGCCTCGTCGCGACCGTGCAGCAGCACCACCTCGCATGCTGGATGACTCTGAAAAGCCTTGATATGCTCGCATCCACACCAACCCACGCCGCTTACGGCAACTCGGAGCTTGCGCATCATTTTTACTGAAACCTAACACACCTCCCTCGGACTGCGATGTCTGAATCCTTGCCCGTTATTATTGTTACCGTCGGCGACCCTGCGGGCGTCGGGCCTGAAGTGGTCCGCAAGGCCCTGGCGGATCCGGCCATTATCGCGCTCGCGCGCTGGAGGGTGATCGACCAGCCCGCTCCCCCCCACATCACCATGGGAAGGCTCAGCGCCGAGTGCGGACGGGTAGCGCTCGAATACGTGCGCCAGGCGGTGGACCTTTGCCTTCGGGAAGAAGCGAACGCGATGGTGACCGCACCCATCAACAAAGAGGCGGTGGCGTTATCGGGTGAGGAGTTCACCGGTCACACGGAGTTCATCGCGGCGCTATGCGGCGCTGCCGAATCGTACATGCTGCTGGTGAACGATCGGCTCAGCGTCATCCATGTCAGCACGCACCGCTCGCTACGGAGCGCGTGTGAGCTCAGCCCCCAGAGGGTTCTGGATACGATTCGAATGGGACACCAGTCTCTCAGCTGGCTCGGTGTACCAAACGGGCGGATCGCGGTGTGTGGATTGAATCCGCACGCGGGGGAAAACGGGCTTTTCGGAGATGAGGACCAAAAAGTGATCGCTCCCGCCGTTGAAGCTGCCCAAGCGGAAGGCATCCCCTGTGAGGGTCCACTTCCCCCCGACACCACTTTCCTCAAGGGCGTGCGCGGTCAATACCAAATGGTGGTCGCCATGTACCACGACCAGGGGCACATCCCTATGAAACTTTTGGACTTCGAGCACACGGTAAACGTCACGCTGGGCCTACCCATCATTCGGACTTCGGTGGATCACGGAACAGCTTTTGATATCGCAGGCCGCGGCTTAGCCGATGCCGAAAACATGAAAGCCGCAATGAAACTGGCGGTGACCATGGTGCGGAACAGGGTTGCCCCATCGCCTATTAGCCCTTG
>DASXTY010000134.1:0-8571 GCA_036505155.1 Polyangiaceae bacterium
TTTTTTGGAGGCATCAAGCTGGTGGTGCATGCAGCCACGGTTTCCCCAGAGGTGAGTCAAGCGGCGCCCGGAACGGTGATCGACATCACTGACGAGGGCGTGCGGGTTGCTTGTGGCCAAAACATGCTGTTCATTCGACGCTGGCTGTTCCTCGACCGCTTGTGGTCGGGTCGGGAGCTCGCTCCTTTCATCAGCCTGAGTCCCGGGTCGCGCCTGAGCCACAACTCCGCGTTGGCGCGAGCGTCCGCCTTCCTCTAGCCGCTTCGGCAATCCGCTGCACCGTCATATTCGGGCTTTCGCATAACCTCCGCGCCTGGCATATTCCCTCGGGTAGCCGCTTTTGCCCATGAACCGCTCGGTTTTCCGGTGGCCAGCTCCCGCCCGCGCGGCGGTCAGCTTGTCTTTCGACGACGCGCGGCCCTCTCAGCTCGACTGTGGCGTCTCCGCCTTGGACAGCTTCGGAGTAAAGGCCACCTTTTACGTGAGCATTGGTCCAGCTCGAGCGCGCTCTTCTGAATGGGCCGAGGTGTCCGAACGCGGGCATGAGATCGGAAACCATTCCAAGACCCATCCTTGCTCGGGGAATTTCGAGTGGGTCGAGCGTCCCCTCGAGGACATGACGCTGGACGATATGGAGCGGGAGCTTCTGGAGGCGAACCGAGCCATCGGGGAGCTGGCCGGTATTACGCCCAAAACTTTTGCCTATCCCTGCGGTCAGTCGTTTGTGGGCCGCGGCTGTGATTGCCAGAGCTATGTTCCGCTGGTCGCGCGCCACTTCGAAGTGGGGCGCGCCGCGTTTTCCGAAACCGACAATAATCCGGAGCGTTGCGATTTGGCCGCGGTTGCAAGCTCCAACATGGACCGCCGGACCTGGAGCGAGCTCGAGCAGCTCCTGAAATTGGCGCTCCAGCGTGGGCGCTGGCTGGTGCTCACCGGGCACGAAATCGGCCCGCAAGATGCGCATCAAACAACGCGCCTGGACACTTTACGACGATTTTGCGAATTCGCCGCGGGGCACAGCGAGCTCTGGGTGGGGACGGTTCTCGAAGTGGGCAGATATGTCCACAGCCAGCGCGGTTCTACCAACTCCGGAGCATAGGTGTCATGTACCGCATAGGAAAACTAGAGCTCGACGCTCTTGGTCGCGTCATAGATGCCGGTAAGCCATTTCGTTACCGAGAAGCCAGCGAATGCGCGGGTTTCGAAAAGGAATACGCTCAATATCTCGGTGTCGAGCACGTCAATCTTTGCTCGAGCGGCACCGCTGCGTTGGTGGCTGCGTTGGTGGGGTTGGGCATTGGCCCGGGCGACGAAGTGGTCGTCCCGGCGGTCACGTACATGGCCACTGCAACCGCGGTACTGGTGGCTGGCGCCATCCCCGTCATCGTCGACGTGGACGAAAGCTTGACCCTCGACCCCGCTGCGCTGAGAGCATCGGTCGGGCCCCGCACGCGCGCGGTCATCCCTGTGCACGTGTGGGGATTGGCGGCCGACCTGGATGCCATTCTCGAAATAGCCATGGAAAACCAGCTGTTGGTCATCGAAGACGTTTGTCAGGCGGTCGGCGGGGGGCGCCCGGGAAAGATGTTGGGGAGCTTTGGCCACGCCGGCGCTTTCAGCTTCAATTATTTCAAAAACATCACCTGCGGTGAGGGGGGCGCGGTGTGCACCCGCGACCCCGCGGTTTTTGAACGTATCCGCTGTGCCGTGGATTGCTGTAATTTCTTCTGGAATGGAGAACCCCGGGGAGTGCGCGGCTTTGCCAGCCATTCTTCGCGCGCCTCGGAATTCGAGGGCGCCTTGCTCCGCGCTCAGTTGGGACGGCTGCCAGAAATGATTGCTACCATGCGCCGGCATAAGCTTTGGGTAACGGAAGCGACCGCTGACTGCTTAAGAGCGGCGCCTTCACGCGGGTCTGGGTTAGACTGCGGCAGCAATGTCGTGGTTCAATTTGACTCCCACGAACGCGCCCTGGATTTTGCGAAAGGGGTCGGCGGTGACGTGGTGAGCCAAACCGGCCGACACATCTACACCCGTTGGACACCGGTGCTCGAGCGCCGTGGGGCGCACCACCCCGCCTTGGATCCGTATCTCTTACCGGAAAACTCCGAGTGCCGTAAGACCTATAGCTTAGACCAGTGCGCGCGTTCACTGGACATCGCCCGCCGCAGCGTGCTCGTGCCCATGCACCCCGACAACACCGAATCCGACATTGTCGCACTCATAGGCAAGCTGCGAGCTCTGGCAGGCGCAAGCGAAGCGGAGGGTAGGGCACTCAAGGTGGGCTGAGCCGTACATCGCGTGACAACCAAGCCGTCGAAAGCGAGCGGTCGAGTCGGGCTGCTGGGGGTGGGGTTGATTTGGGGGTGCATGGCGCCCCCGGGAACCAACGCAGAAGCGCGGGCGCCGACAGAAGAAGCAAATGGGACGTCGGCCTCCCTGGTAACGCTGGTTGGCCCCATCGCTTTTGTCGATGGGAAAGCGGTGCCGCGCACGGGCAAACCCATCCAGGTCCCAACGGGATGTCACGTGGTGCGCACCGATGATTCGTACGACACAATGACCAGCACCGCAATGATACACGTCATGGTCGAGCCCGTAAGTTTCGCCATCCCCATGCGAGGCGGCTATAACTATTATGTCGAGCGCGAATCAACCAAGAGTAGTGGAGCGGGTACGGTTCGATACGCGGCGTACGAGCGGGACGCTTCAGGCAACGTGATTCAGACGTTCGGGCCCATAGCGCCTTCGGCGGGGCGCGAGGCGTGTCAGGGCCTGTAGCCTGCACGACTCCTTCGATTCGCCCGACCGCCGACAGCAGTCGCTGGGGTACGCTTCAATGCTCGCGCATTCGCTTTTCGATCGCCTCGAGCGCCTGAAGAAACGGCTCTTCTAGATAAGCGCCGTGATCGTCTCTGCCGTGATGGTGGGTCACGGTCCCGGGCTTCCAGTGTCTTGCATGCCGGCGCACATATTCGAGCCCGCCGTGCACCATGGTGAGCAAGTAGCTCGCGATGTCCGGATCGAACATCTGCCATTTTTCGCCCACCTCGAGGTATACCGGGGAGGTGTGCGCCAAGATGCCGCGACGCCAGGAATCGTGGTGGCTGAGGCGCGTAAATCCAGCCCCTGCCGAGCGCGCCGCGATCCACGAATGGCGGTCGATCTTCAGCTTTTCGCGGAGCTCCAGGCGGCGCACGGGCTCGGCTTCTTCGACCCTCGCAACCACCGTGCCGTTGACCACGATTTCGAGGCAGTGGAACGGGAGCGTACTCTGCGCCAGAGCTTCCACTTCGACGGTTCCACCGCCCGCGGGCAGGGTCACCGTCGCGCCCATGGAGTTGCCCTCCACTCGCAGTGACAACAGGGGGCCCGAGCTGATGAAGGTATTGCCGCGGCGCAAGTTGCGGCACCAAGAGTCATAATCGAACGGCTCGTCCTCGGGAATGTGCACGTAGGTTCGGTACAAGCCGACCGGCACCGCGGAGCACATCTTGTCTGTGCCCCCTGCAAGCGGCAGGCGATAACCGCAGTTCAGGTACCGGTAATACTCCAGAACCGACGATGACCAATGATCGCACATCTCGACCGCATCCAGTCGACCGGTCGCGATCAACGCAGCCGGCTCGCAGTTCGGGTTGGGCATATGCGGCAGCACCACCGTACCGCCTTGCGCGTGGCACGCATCTGCCCAACGCGCCACCGTGGTTTCCAGGTTTCCTCCGAGCTCCGCCTCCCCCGGGCCGTCCGAGCACCAGGGCATCACCGGGTGCTTGAGTCCCAACAGGATGAGGTGTCCGAGTGTGTGCTGACGGTTCTCCTGCGATGTATATACAATGTGTCTACCGCCGGCCGACACGCTGGGGTGCCCGGTGAACTCCTCGGTGTCGGTAAAAAGGTGCCCCCATTGCGACTGCAAGAGGTTCACCACATTCAAGTCTTCCGCAGCGGCTTCGGTGTGCGCCCCTTGTGTGGAAAGGAAGTGCACGTGGGTGTCGCCGCTGAAGTAGCGCTCGCGGTTCATGTTGCGCCAGCGCCGGAGCTCGAATGAGAGCTCGCGCTGGCCCGGCTTGATTTCCAGCTTGGTCCGGATGGGCTCGTATTCGAATCCGCGCGCGATGTCGACCAGCACCTCTCCGCGAGGTAACCATCCCTGACAGGTGCCGTCGATGTAGGCGTAGGTGATTTGTCCCAATCTGAGATCACCGCCGACATCCAGGTTCCAGCTGTCGAGGTTCGAGTTTACGTAATTGTGGTGCCCGTGGGGCTGGTACGGGATGCCTTCGACGGAGCGAAAGTGCACTCGGCATGGCACCGGTTTGCCGGTTTCCGCATCGACTACCGTCGTGTGCACCCAGTTGCGTCCCCGGTCCACGAGCTCGATCCGGAGCCGTTCGCTCTCCACCGCGCCCTTTTCCAGCACCTCGCCCCAACGCGCTTGTCCCAGGATCTCCTCGCCGCGCTTCACGGTCACCGTGGCGGAGGGATTGGCGGCGATTTCCAGGTGCGCCGGGCTCGAGACTGGATTCTGCTCTTGTCCCCAACCGCTGAATGCATCTGCGAGAAATTGTGCAGGAGTCTGTTCCGGCAACGGATAGGGATAGGTGGCGTTCCCGCGATCCACCTGCACGCTGAGGTTAAATGGGGGCTTTTGGTCCGTCTCGTCCCGCAGGCGCAACTTCACATCCAACCTAGCGTGTTGGTTGAATGGAAATTCCTCCAGGTGTCCCAAGGTGATCGCCGCGAGCAAAAAACGCGGCCCCTCTGCAGCAACGGTGATGGATTGCAGAACTCGCTCGGGGCGAAGGTTGGTCCAAACCCAGAGGTAAAACGAGGTTGGCCACCCCTGTATCACCTCGGTTTGACGGCGGCCCATCCCGTCCCACCGACCCCTGTATCGCGCTTCGAGCTCATCTTTTGCGTCCGGATAAGCCAAGATGGCGAACTCCCCCCACCCGCACGGGAGGGCTCCGATTTCGAGCCGCTCGCGGATGGGGACACTGACAGAGTCCCCGCCTTCCATCTTGAAGAGGTAGCTTGCACAGCTTTGGCCGGCAGGCCCGCCTTGGGCAATTCTCGATTCGAGCAGCCGATGCGCGAAGATCACATGACGAACGGCGCGTCCGACCGGGATCTCACATTTCTCCAAGTTGAGGCCGCTACCGAAACCGAGAATGCACTTTTCCCCCTCGGCGCCAAAGCGGAATGGCAAACCGTGATAGGCTTTGTCACCGAAAGGGAAGCCTTGGCCTCCGACTATGGACCAATCGGTGTTGTAGAACGGTGAAAGATCGAGAGGTTCGTATTCTTGCATGAGAAACCATCCAGAGCGCCGCCCTCAGGTTAACCTCGCGCACTCGAAGTGCATTCCGTCGGGCCGGCTGTCGAAGTGGCCGCCCCAATAAAAACCGTGCTGGTTGGCAAGCTCGACCAGCAAACGGACCGAACCACGCTGACCCACCAGCGCCGGCCGGGCCCCGAGTGCATTCCAGGGAGCATTGATGTCGAATGCCGTTCCCCACGCGTGGTTGGAAAGAACCTTGTCGGAACCTCGAATGAAGCGAGGCACGAACGACCCCGCCCAACTCAGCATCAGGCCGGTGAGCTCCGCCTGCTCCCAGGCCACGAACAGCGCGCGCAACTGCTCGGCTGCCGCAGCGTGAAAAGGGACCGCGCCGCTCGAGGGCGCACCGGATATGCCTTTGAGCTGCGGTAAAGCAACCGGTCGAATGTTGCTGCGCTGCCAGTTATCCAAGATCTTGATGGCTTCGGGCATGGCTGGAGTCGGCGCCGGGGTAAACCGGAATTTTCCGAAAATTCGTTCCCGCCCCGCCGCGGAAAGCGCCTTGAAGTCCGGAGGCGAAGGGAAATTTGGACTGGCCTCGACCGATGCGGGCTGCGGTGATTCCACCATCTGGAATCCGAGCACCATGGCTTGACCGAGTGTCTGATTGCCGGCGATGCCGTCTACTTCCAGACGGTGCACGCGCTGAAACTCGCGCGTTGCTTCTTCGGTTTTTGAACCGAAAACACCATCGACCACGCCGACGTTGAGCCCTTGACCGAGCAGAAAAGTCTGCCAGCTTCGAACCGCCGGCCCCCGCGAACCTTTTCGTATCGCAGCCATTTTCGCTTCTCCGATTTAACCAAAGCGCCGAGCCACACTAGAGCGCAAGTTGCCCGCCGTCGATGACCAGCGCGTGGCCGGTGATGAAGCTCGCGTCATCCGAAGCGAGAAATGCAACTGTCGCCGCTACCTCGTCGGGCTCGCCGAAACGCGCCATGGGGATCTTGTCCTTGAGGTAGGCATGACCAAGCTCCGGATCAGCGTCCAGCACGGCTTGAGAGAGCTTGGTTCGGATCATGCCTGGCGCCACCGCGTTCACCCGGATCTTGTGGGGAGCCAGCTCTAGGGCCGCGGTCATGGTCAGCCCCACCACCCCGAATTTCGAAGCATTGTACGCCACCAACCCCACCTCGCCGACCAGCCCGTTGGTCGAGGCCATGTTGACGATGCAGCCTCCGCCGCCTTGTCTCACCATGATACGAGCCACTGCTTGCGTACAAAGAAAAACGCCGGTCAAGTTTATGCCCAGGGTCTTTTGCCAGAGCTCGTCACTGGTCTCGAGCAGCGGTGCGGGAGGAGCAATGCCGGCAATATTGCAGAGCACGTCGATCCGCTGATATCGTTCCACTACAGCCCCGGCTAGCGCTTCGACCTGGCTCCGCTCGGTCACGTCCGTGCGACGGGACCAGCACCGCCCTCCCGAGTCCGCGATCTCCCGAGCCACCTGGTGACAGCGACTTTCGTCGCTGTCGGCAACCACTACAGTGCCTCTTTCGCGGGCAAAACGCAATGCCGTCGCCCGTCCGATTTCCCCGCCGCCGCCGGTCACCACAATAACCTTTTGCTCAAAACGCATGGCCGGCGGATCATACGCGAGGGTCTGGTCACCCGATACGGAGCCACTAAACCACTAGGATTTAGCCCAAATGTGCTAATAACGGTGGCGGGCAAGTGAACCCTCTGGAACTCGAAACGCCTTCTCTGTTCGTCGATCTCGACGTTCTCGAGCGCAATCTTACAGTGATGCAGGCGCGGTGTCGGGCCTGGAACGTCGGCTTGCGCCCGCACACCAAGACCCACAAGATTCCCGAGATCGCCAAGATGCAGCTCGAGGCGGGGGCGATCGGAATCACCGTTGCCAAGCTCGGGGAGGCGGAAGTGCTGCCGGGCGATGACGTGCTGGTGGCCTATCCGGTGATGGAACAGAAGGTTCCGAGACTGCGCCGATTACTGGAGAGTGGGCGGCGGGTGACGGTGGTGGTGGACTCGGTAGAAGCAGCGCGCATGGTCAAAGGCATCGGAGCCCTGGTCGAAATGGATATCGGTGTCGGTCGCTGCGGTGTGCAAACCATCGAGCAGCTGGTGTCGGTGGCGCGAGCTTGCACCGACTTTCGCGGCATCTTCTACTGGCCCTCTTGGCTGGACGAAGAAGGCTTTCGGAAGGCCGAAACCATGGTGAGAGACGGGATTGCCGCACTGGGCGCTGCGGGCTTGACGCCGGCAATCGTGTCCGGGGGCTCGACCCCAGGCGCCTCGAAAACGCCCATCATCCCCCAAACCACCGAGATTCGCCCCGGTACTTACGTCTTCTACGATGCCAACAGCATGCAGGGCGGTTTCGCTGTGCTCGAAGACTGCGCGTTAAAAGTGTTGGTTACCGTGGTGAGCACGTCGATTGCGGGCCAGTGCATTATCGATGGCGGGTCCAAAACTTTCTCCAGCGATTCCACCATGGGGATTGGCACCTTCGGGCACTTCTGCGACCGCGCCTGGAGCATGACCAAGATGAATGAAGAGCACGGGTACGTCACCGTAAGCGGGCCGCCGCCCCGCGTCGGCGAGAAAGTCTGGGTGATCCCCAGTCACGTCTGCAGCACCGTGAACCTGCACGACGAGATTTTTTACGGTCGCGGGGGCGAGGTCCAGGGTTTCTGGAAAGTGGCGGCGCGGGGCAAAGTGCGCTGAAACCCACTTAAGGGCGCGCGAAAGAATAACGAAACGATTTGAAGCGTGGAAGGAATGACGAACAGAGAACCGAGGACATTGCGTCAGGCCAAGCCTGGGGAAAGGGAATAGTCATGTAGACGAGACTTGAAACTTTCTATGGAACCCTGCGGGTAAGCAATCCCGTCCGGGAGAGGTTGGCCCACCACCCGGAAGCGAGTCTCGCGCGGGTCGACAACCGCTCGGCGGGAGGGAGCTCGCGAAGCGTAGACAGCGAGAGCTGAAGCCGAGTGATTGAGCTTCGAAAGGTTTCCGTTGTTGCTGGGGAGCCTGCGTCGGCGGATTGCGCTCCATTTCCGCCAACTCTCGCATGCCGCTGGTCACGAATCCCTGTTGCAGCCGTCACCGCCGCGATACCTCCGCGCGAATCCTGTGCTTAATCGAGTTCGCATATCGAACGTCATGTCGACTTTCCACCGCCCATCGGCGTTGCTCGGGCTAGTACCACGCGCCCGAAGTTCCTTCGGGGTTGCTGCGCAACCGCGGCCTGAGGCCGCGCG